>NZ_SMKT01000029.1 GCF_004348735.1 Actinomadura sp. KC06 | reverse complement strand
GTAGGGGCTCATCGGGGAGGCGGCGCGTGCGTCAGCGCGTGGGGGCGTTCCGGAGGAAGTCCGTGACCAGGCGGTTGAACTCGTCGGCGTGCTCGATCATCGCCCAGTGTCCGCACCGGTTGAGCAGCACCAGGCGGCTGTCGGGGATGGACGCGAGGAGGTAGAGCGAGCTCTCGAAGGGCACGACCCGGTCGTCGCGGCCGTGGACGAGCAGGGTGGGGATCTGGATCTTCGGGAGCAGTCCGGGGTCGACCCAGGTCGGGATCGGGGCGCCCTTCGGCAGCCCGTCGACGTAGTTGCGCAGGTGTTCGGGACGGGCGAGTGCCGCGTCCGACCGGGCCTGGCACAGTTCCGGGGTGGCGAACCGGGCCTTGTCGAAGCACATGATCTCGACGAGCCGGCGCATGTTCCCGGGACTCGGGTCCCGGTAGGCCTCGATGAGGACCTTCAGGCCCTCGGACGGGCCGTCGCCCGCGGCGAAGAGGGACGGCAGCCGTCCGACCGGCGGGCCCATCGTGACCAGGTGCGTGATCCGGTGGGGGTGCTCGGTGGCGAGGCGGATCGAGGTCTGCCCGCCCATCGAGTTGCCGACGAACGCGGCCCTGTCGATGCCGAGGGCGTCCAGGAACTGGATCGCGGCCTCGACGTGATCGAGGCGGTCGACGGTCGCGGCGTCGGAGCCGCCCCAGCCGGGCATGTCGACCGCGTACACGTGGAAGTGCACGGCCAGCGCCTCGATGTTGCCGGAGAAGTTGCTCCAGCCCGTCGCGCCGGGGCCGCTCCCGTGCAGCAGGACGACCGGGTGCCCCGCGCCGGCCTCGTAGTAGCGGAGCGTCCAGTCCTTGGTCTGGACGGTGCGCGCCGTGTCGGCCTGGGTCAGCGGCATCAGTGGGCGTCCTTTCCTTGGGAGAGCAGTTCGGCGACGACCTCGGGCGGGCGGTGGCCCCAGCTGTGCAGGCGGTCCAGCGTCTTGACCTGCCAGGTGTCGTCGTCCACGAGCAGGCCGCCCCAGCCGTACTCGACGCTGAAGCCCGAAGGCGTCCGGACGTAGAAGCTGAACATGTGGTCGTTGGGGTGCATGCCCAGGGTCATCTCGAACGGCTGCCCGGCGTCCATGCAGCGGTCGTAGGCCGTGCCGACGTCGCGGACGTCGGTGACCTCGACCATGAAGTGGTGGGTCCGCTTCGGGTGCGGCATGTCCCCGAACGCCACGGAATGGTGGCGCGGGTTGCAGCGCAGGAAGATCAGGTCGGCGACGACGCCGGGCGCGAGTTCCTCGACGATGATGTCGGAGATCCGGAAGTCGAGCAGTCCCTCGTAGAACTCCAGGTAGCTCTCGCGTGCGACGCCCTTGGAGAGCAGCACCTGGTGGCCCGCTCCGCCGGAGCCGGTGACGAACTCGCCGAGCAGGACGTCGGAGTGGAACGGGCTGCCGGCGTCGGCGAAGCCGGTGACCAGTTCGATGCGGTTGCCCATCGGGTCGGCGGTCGTCAGGATGCGGTCGACCTTGCGGGACGCGGCGAGCGCGGCGTCGCCCTCGGTGACCTCGACGCCGGCGGACGCCAGCCGCCCGGCGATCTCGTCCAGGGCTGCGTCGTTCTCCACCTCGTAGCCGCTGGCCGCCAGGTCGTCGGCGGGCCCTTGCCGGACGAGCCAGCGATATGCCTTCTCGTCGGTGCGGAGAGCGATGCAGTCGGCGGTCTTGTCGGCGAGCTGCATGCCCAGCAGGTCGACGGCGAAATGCTCCCAGTCGCTGAGGCTGCTCACCTCGTACACGACGTACGCCAGTTCCTTGACTCCGGTCATCGGGCACTCCTCTCAAGGGGCAGGGCGGGGGCGGCCAGGCCGGAGACGTCGGCGGCCGCCACGAATCGGTCAGGGCGCACCGCGACGGCGCGGACGCCGTACCGCGCCAGCCACGGCAGGAGGACCTCGTCGAGGTCGACCAGCTCGTCCGGACCCTGCGTGTAGGACGACTTCGGCCGGATCGCGATGTAGCGGGCGCCGAGCGCGTCCCACTCCGCCTTCTCATCGGGCGCGAGCAAGGTGGCCGGGTCGGCGTCGGCGCCGAGCAGGACGAAGCCGTCGCCGAGCAGGTCGTCGAGGCGGGCCATCCGGCCGGTCGTGTCGCCCGCGACGGGCTGCGGGACCATGCGCCCGACGATGGCGGCGTCCCCGACCGGGCCGCGGATCCAGCCCGCGTCGAGCACCGGCGGCGCGATCAGCGGCGGCTCGAACGGGGTGACCGTGTCCTCCGGGACCCGGTTCATCTCCTCGATCTCCGCCGGGGTCGCCTCCTGCTTGATGACCCGGCCGAGCTGGACGGCGAGCCCGGTGAAGAACTCGGCGTTCGGGCGCCGTTCGGCCTCGTAGGTGTCGAGCCAGCTCTCGTCGAGCTCGCCCTTGAGGACGCGGGCCAGCTTCCAGCCCAGGTTGTGGACGTCCCGCATCCCGGTCTGCATCCCGGCCCCGGCCCACGGCGGCATGAGGTGGGCGGCGTCCCCGGCGAGGAAGATCCGGCCCGCGCGCCAGGTGTCGGCCATCCGGGCGTGGTGGCGGTAGAAGGCCCACTGGTGGATCGAGACGTCCTCGGTGGTGACGCCCATCGCCTTGAGCAGCGGCCAGACGTCGTCCTCCGCCGCGAAGTCGGCCTCGGTCTCGTGCGGCTTGAGCGGGATCTCCCACCGGTGGTTCCCGGCGGAGAGCGCGATGTCGACGACCGGACGCTGCCGGTCGGACCAGAACGTGAGGAGGTCGCGGTCGGGCCACCAGCGCTTGACGCGGCAGTCGATGACGATCCACTGCACGTCGAGCGTGTCGCCCAGCAGCCGGCTGCCGATCATGGCTCGGGTGGCGCTGCCGCCGCCGTCCGCGCCGATCACATAGCGGACGCGCGCCGTCCGCGTCTCGCCTGTCGCGATGTCCGCCGTCGTCACCGTGACACCGTCGGCGTCCTGCTCAAGCACGGTCACCTCGACGCCGTAGCGGACGTCGATCAGCTCGCCGTGCTCCTCGGCGCAGGCGCGGAGCTCGGCCTCCATGACCGGTTGGTAGATGTTGTAGAAGCGGGGCCCGGGACCCAGCGCCGACGGCGGGTGCTCGACCCGCATGATCTCGGTGCCGTCGTAGGTCACCCAGCGCAGCGCCCGCTGCGGCTCGATCACCTTGGCGATCCGCTCGCCGATGCCGAGGCTCTGGAAGATCCGCATCGTCCAGTCGTTGACGGTGACCGCGCGGGCGCGGGGGTAGATGTCCGCGTCCCGCTCGAACGCGACGGCCGAGACGCCGTGCCCGGCGAGGGTGAGCGCGGCGGTCACGCCGGTGGGTCCGTAGCCGACGATCGCGACGTCGGCGTCGAAATGCTGGGTCATGCGGGCTCCGGAAGACGATGAGATCTCCAGTATTGTACCGATCGGTCGGTACAATCGTGACCACCTTCACATGGCCGCCCAGGCCGGGTCCATGAAATTCCACCCTGCAGAACCGCAGGTGGCAGGGGTAAAGGCGAGGACATCTATGCTTCAACCCGTGGAGGGCGACAAGAGCGGCAACCGCCGCGGCCACCGGTCCCGGGAGGAGATCCTGGACACCGCCTCCCGGATCATGGCGGAGCGCGGCTACGCCGCCACCTCGCTGTCGGTGCTGAGCCGGGAGAGCGGCCTGCCCAAGAGCGCGGTCTACCACCACTTCCACTCGAAGGCCGGGCTGCTCACGGCGGTCATGGCACGCGGCGCCTACGAGTTCTTCGCGGCGATGCGGGCGGCGCAGGCGGGCGGGCCGGACGGCGGCACGCCCCACGAGCGGCTCACCTGGTACCTCCAGCGCACCGGCGAGGTCTTCATGGCGCGTCCGGACTTCCTGCGCCTGCACCTGCTCCTGGTCATGAGCGCCGAGGCCGCCGAAGCCGAGGTGGACGCCATGATCGAGCAGGTGCGCCGGGACGGCCGCGCGCACATGAACACGATGATCGCGGCGTCCTTCGCCCCGGAGGGCGAGGAGATCGCCCAGGCCGTCGCCGACGAGCTCGACTACTTCGGCATCGCCGGATTCGACGGTGCCTTCGTCGCCCTGCAGGCCGAACCCGACCGCGGCCTCACCGACCAGATGGCGCTCCTAGCCGAGGCCATCGCCGCCCTAGGAGAGGCCCGGGCCGCCGAACTCCGCGCGAACGGCTCCCCTGACCCCGCCGAGGGGTCGGACAAGGTGTACGAAAAGTAAGCCTCTGGACACAGCGGAGCACCTACGATCTCCCCCAGCCGCCGAAGCGTGCGCGAAGGCGCGCACCGCAAAGGAGACGTCTCCCCGTGAAGTTCAGCTACGCCATGCTCCCCGACTACCCCCTCTCGGAGTCGCTGGCCTCCATCAGGCTCGCCGACGAACTCGGCTTCCACGCCGTCTACGCGGCCGACGAGCCGTGGCACAAGGACCTCTGGCTGCTGTTCGCGGCGGCCGCCGCGGACACCTCGCAGATCCGCCTCGGCCCGTCGGTGTCGGCGGTGACGCTGCGCGAGCCGTCGCTGATCGCACAGGCCGCGGCGACGCTGGACGAGCTGACCGGCGGCCGGGCCGAGGTCGTCCTCGGCAGCGGCAACTTCGGCGTGCTCGCCCAGTACAAGATCGACTGGACGACGACCAAGCCGCTCACCCGGGTGAAGGAGGCCGTCGCGGTCGTCCGGACCCTGCTGGACGAGGGCGCCATCACCCGCGACGGCGAGTTCTACTCCTACGACGGGCTGTTCACGTTCGCGCGTCCCGTCCAGGAGCACGTGCCGGTCAAGATCGGCGCGATGCGCGGGCCGAAGTCGTTCGAGGCGGCCGGTGAGCTGTCGGACGGCGTGCACCACGCGCTGAGCTACTCGCGCCGCGCGTACGAGTACGCGGTCGAGCACGTCAAGGCAGGCGCCGAGCGCGCGGGCAAGGACTGGCGGACGCTCGACATCGGCGCCTGGGTCGTGTGCGCGGTCGGTCCCGACTCGGCCGCGGCGAAGGAGGCGGCGCGCAGCATGGTCGGGCTGTACGCGTCGGCGATGCCGGCCGAGCAGTTGGAGCGCAACGGCGTCGACCCGGCGGACATGGTCCCGATCATCGAGGCGATCGGCGCGGGCGACCTGGCCGGGGCCATCGAGAAGACCTCCCCGGAGATCACCGAGCGGCTGTCCCTGGCGGGCACCCCGGACGAGGTCCGCGCCAAGATCGAGAGCGATATCGCCCCGACCGGCGTCAACCACATGATCTGCGCCATCACGGATCCGGCGCTGGTGAAGTCGTTCACCGGGCGGGACCTCGCCGGCGTCCCCGGCGTGGACGGCCAGCTCCGCCTGATCCACGAACACCTGATGCCCGCGTTCAAGTGAGGCGCGCCCGGCACCGCGGCGACCGGGGGGCCGCGGTGCCGGGTTGATCCACATCGGGACTGGGAATCAGGAGGAACGTGCCAATAGCGCGGGTTTTCTGGACGGTCCTCGAACCGCTTCACTCGGTGACGTACTTCTCGCCGGAGTGCATCGACGGGAACAAGGACGTCGGCCTCAAAGGATTCTGGATGGGCTACTTCGGGAGCCGGGGCGCTCCGCTCGGGCCCGTCCCCGCCGGTGTGATCGAGGCGGCCTTCTACGGTTTCCATCCGGCGCGGGTGCGGCGTGCGGTGCCCGACGCCTGGACGTTCGCCTCGCCCGAAAGCATCCTGCGAATGAGGGAAGCGGCCGCGGCGAAGGCGCTCAGGCGAGTGGCACCGGAAATCGACGATGTGGCGGCCGAAGCGGTGCCCCGGCTGCGCCCGGCGGCCGAGGCGGGGGACGCAGCCGGACGAGCGCTGTTCGCGGCCAACCGCGACCTGCTGCTCCCGGACGACCCGGTCGCGGCGCTCTGGCAACTGGCGACCACGCTGCGGGAACATCGCGGTGACGGGCATGTCGCCGTCCTGACGTCCGAGGGCCTGAACGGGCTGGAAGCCAACGTTCTGGCCTCCGCCGTGAGCGACGTCCCCGCGAACCTGTTGTTGCGGAGCCGCGGATGGTCGCAGGAAGACTGGGACGAGGCGACCGCCGTCCTCTCCGGCCGCGGGCTCATGGACGAGAACGGCGCGACCGAAGCGGGCCGGGCCTTGAGAGCGGACATCGAAAGCCGGACAGACACCCTGGCCGCCCCGCCTTACCAAGCATTGGACGACCCCGAAAGCCTCTACCGGATGCTCGCCCCGCTCGCCCGTGCCGTGGCGGAGCACGGCGACATGCCGTTCCCGAATCCGATCGGCCTGCCGCGTCCAACCATTCAGGGCCGGATTTAGTAACGGGCTTCTATTGGGTGGCGGTCTGTGGCCTGGTCGCCGTCCACGAAGTACAGGGTGCTCCACATGTTGGTGGTGCCGCAGGCGTGGTTGGGGATGATCCGGAGTAGGTCGCCTACGCGGAGGTCTGCGGTGCCGGGGCCGGTCAGGTAGCCGTGTTCTTCGTTGGCGTTGGTGAACTCCAGTCCGGGGAGAGGAGTTCCTGCCGCGTCGCAGACGATGCCCAGGATTCCGGCGGTCGCGATGGAGTCGGAGCTCATCGCCTTGATTCCGGCGTCCACGATGGCGGTTCCCGGACGCTGGGTGCTGGTGACCCGGGTCAGGACCGTCTGCGCGCACTGGCCGGTCTGGGCGCTGCCCAGCCCGACCTGGTTGGCGTCGAAGTAGACGTAGGTGCCGGGGCGGGCCTCGGTGACCCCTTCGGCGAACGGCGCGGACGTGGCGCCGGGCGTCGACCCGACCGAGACCAGCGGGCATGCGTGGCCCTCGGCGCGGAGCGCCTCGGCGACCTGCACGAGCGTGCGTCCGGCAAGGTCGCCTGCGGCCTCCAGGCCCGCGCGGTCGGTGCCGTGCGCGGCGAGGTGGCCCTCGTGAGTGAGGACGCCCCGCAGTTCCAGCGCGGGCAGCGCGGTGAGTTCGGCGGCGGTCTTGACCGCCCGGTCCGGGTCCACGCCCGCCCGGTGCAGGCCGGTGTCGACTTCCAGGACGAAAGGCACTTCGACTCCGGCGGCGGCTGCGGCGGAGAGGGGTTCCGCGACTTCCAGGGAGTCGAGCGCGATGGTCAGACCGCCTCTGGACAGGGCCTGGACGGCGAAGGCGACCTTGGCGGGGCCGACCGGCTGGTGCGCCCACAGGACGTCCTCGACGGCCGCGTCCTGGAGCAGCGCGACCTCGGCCGGGGTGGCGCAGGTGAAGCCGATCGCGCCGTGGGCGAGCTGGCGGCGCGCGACCGCGACGCATTTCGACGTCTTGAAATGCGGGCGCAGCGCGACCCCGGCGGCGCCGATCGACGCGGCCATCGCGGTCAGGTTCGCCTCCATCCGCGGGCGGTCGATCAGCAGCGCGGGCGTCGGCAGCTCGTCCAGCGGGACGGGCGGGGCGGCGGTCATGTGAGGCCCATCGACGGTCGGGGGTCGCCGTTCAGCAGCCACTCGACGGTCTCCTTCCTGATCTCGGGGAAGCCGGACGGGCGCTGCCCGGCCATCTCGCGGATCCCGGCGACGGCCTCGGCGGGCGTCCAGAGCGGGAAGTCGGAGCCGAAGACGAGCCGGTCGACCACGTCCCACTCCTGGGCGCGGGCGAGCGCGAGGTAGCCGTCCATCGGACGGGCCCAGCACGCCGACACGTCCGAGTACACGCGGCGGTTCTTGCGCAGCGTCACGATCGTCTCGCGCTGCCACGGGTGCCCGAGGTGCGCGATGATCTGGACGAGATCGGGGTGGCGGCGGGCGACGTCGTCCACGACCAGCGGGTTGCTGACCGACAGGTCGCCGGCGGGGCTCGGGGTCGCGCCCATGTGCCACAGCACGACCAGTCCCGCGTCGACGGCGGCCCGGTAGAAGGGGTCGTAGGCGGTGTCGCGCGGGTCGAACAGCGCCAGCACCGGGTACAGCTTGATGCCGCGCAGGCCGCGCGCGACGCCGTCCGCGAGCTGGTCGAGGACGTCGGGGTCGGTCGGGTCGAGCGCCATGAAGCCGATCGTGTCGGTGGCGGTCTCCGCGCAGAACTTCTCGGTGTAGTCGTTCGGGGTGAGGACCCCGGCGGCGGTGGCGCGGATGCCGAACACGCAGGCGGCGGTCACGTTCGCGCCCGCCATGGCCTCGTCGTAGTCGGCGGGGGTGAACTCGTGGGCGCCCCGCCCGTAGACGGGCTTCCAGTGGTCGTCCCACTCGTGGCCCCAGTGGTCGGGCCGCTGGCAGTGGGTGTGAAAGTCGATCAACCGTCCTCCCGATTGCGTGGCGCGCCGGAGCGCAGAGACGAATGCAGGTACTCCAGGGCCGCGACGACGTCGGCGTCGGCCGCGAGGCCCGCCGCGGCGGCGCGCAGGCTGTCCAGGTAGCGGGCTCGCCGGTCGTCGTCGAACTCGGCGGACGGCCCGGACACGCTCACGGCGGCGACGCACGACCCGTCCACCTCGACGGGGGCGGCGACGCAGCGGAGGCCGACGCTGCCCTCGTTGTCGTCCAGGGCGTGGCCGCGCTCGGCGGTGACCTTCAGCTCAGCGGCGAGGGCGGGGGCCGTGGTGAGGGTGTGCTCGGTGCGGGCCGGGAACGGCTCGGGCGGCAGGTGCGCGCCGAGGTCGGACGGGTCCAGCCGGGCGAGCAGCATCTTGCCGAGCCCGGTGCAGTACGCGGCGTCGCGGGTGCCGGGCGTGGTGTGGAACCGGATCGGCCGGTCGGGCTCGCGGACGCAGACGTGCAGGACCTCGCGTCCGTCCAGCACACCGAGGTTGGCGGTCTGGCCGGTGGTGTCGGCGACCCTCGCGAGATGCTCGCCCGCCACCTGCGACAGGTCGAGCCCGGTCAGGTACGCGGCGGACAGCGTCAGCGTCTTGTGCCCGAGCCGGTACGCGGGACGCTCGTCGGCACGGACGACATAGCCCATCTCCTCCAGCACGCCGAGGAGCCGGACGAGCGTGCTCTTCGGCAGGCCGGTCCCGGTCGAGAAGTCGTTCAGGGTGAGCGTGCCGCCCTGCGCGGCGAGACGTTCCAGCAGCGCCAGGCCGCGTGCCAGCGCGTTGGCGTGGTAGTTCGCCGCCGCCGGGCGGTCGTCGTCCACGTTCGTCCCTCTGGCTCTCTGCATCGGTGCCTCGTCTCCGTTCAGGGGGTGCGCAGGATCTCGCCTGGCCGGGTGCCGGTGTGCGTGCCGTCCTCGATCACGGGACGGCCGTTGACGACGACCGAGCGGATCCCGTCCGGGTAGCGCTGGGGTGCTGCGAACGTAGCCCGATCGGCGATGCGCGCGGGGTCGAAGACCACGATGTCCGCGGCCGACCCGGCGCGGAGCACTCCGCGTCCCGCGAGCCCGGCCCGTTCGGCGGCGGCGGAGGTGCAGGCGCGGACGGCGTCGGCTAGCCCGAGCCGCCCCGTCCGGACGTACTCGGCGAACAGGCGCGGGTAGCAGCCGTAGGAGCGGGGGTGCGGGGTGCCGTTTCCGGTGGGGCCGGCGGGGTCGAGGGCCTGGCCGTCCGAGCCGATCACGGCGGCGGGGTGCGTGAGCGCGTCGAGGAGGTCGCGTTCGCTGCGCCCGTACGCCACCATCTGGACGCCGTTGCCGTACTCGGCGAGGAGGTCGAGCGCGACGTCCTGCGGGTCGGCTCCGGCTGCCAGGGCTGTCACGGTCTGACCGTTGACGGTGATGTCGTCCCACGAGTTCGGGAGGTCGCGCCATTCGTCCCGGACGCGGGCGCGGACGGCGGGCTCAGTGAGCCGCGCCCGCATCGGGCCGTCGCCGCCGTCCTGCGCCCAGGCGGGCAGGAGCTGCGACAGCGGCGCGTTCCCGGCCAGGTACGGGTAGACGTCGAAGGCGACGTCCAGCCCGGCGGCGCGGGCGGCGTCGATCAGCTCCAGCGCCCGCGCGACCGAGCCGTGGTTGCGCCGCCCGACCGCGACCAGATGCGAGATCTGGGTGCGGCAGCCGGTCGCCGCCGCCACCCGCAGCGCCTGCCGGACGGAGTCGAGCAGCCCGTCGGCGTAGTCGCGGACGTGCCAGGCGAACAGCCGCCCGTACGCGGCGGCGGTGCGGCCGAGCGCCTCCAGCTCGTCCTCGCGGGCGTAGCAGACCGGCGCGTAGACCAGGCCCGTCGACACTCCGGCGGCGCCTGCCGCGAGCGCGTCGCCGAGCAGGCCCCGCATCCGGTCGAGCGCGGCGGCGTCGGCCGGACGGTCCCCGAACCCGACCGCGGCGGCGCGCAGCGGCGTGTGCGCGACGAGCGCGGCCACGTTCACGGCGGGCCGTGCGGTGTCGAGCGCGGTGAAGTATCCGGGCAGGTCAGCCCAGTTCCAGGGGACGGACGGGTCCAGGTCGAGATAGGCGGCCGCGGCGCGGAGTGCGTCCGGGGCGGCGGCGACGGGCGTCACGCCGAGGCCGCAGTTGCCGACGACGACGGTCGTGATCCCCTGCCGGACGGCGCTGTGCGCGTCGGGGTTCGACAGGAGCGTCAGGTCGGAGTGGGTGTGGACGTCCACGAACCCCGGCGCGACGATGTGGCCGGACGCGTCCACCGTCCGCGCGGCGGGACGTCCGGCCAGGTCACCGACCGCTTCGACACGCCCGTCCTGGACCGCGACATCGGCGCGGCGCGGGGCCGTGCCGGTGCCGTCGACGAGCGTGCCGCCGGTGATGAGCAGGTCGGTCACGGGGACTCCGGACGCAGCCTGAACGTCGCCTGCGCCTCGACGGGGCTGCCGGTGGGGAGCGCGGCGACGCCCAGCGCGACCCGCGCGTGCCGTCCGGCGCCGTCGCCGAACACCTCGGTGAACAGGTCCGTCGCGGCGTCGGCCACCAGATGCTGATCGGTGAATCCGGGCGCGGACGCGACCCACACCGACACCGTCTCGACCTGCTCGATCGCGCCGAGCCCGCCCAGCTCGTTCTGGACGGCGGCGATGACGTTCCGGGCACACTGCCGCGCACACGCGCGGGCCGTGTCGAGCGAGACGTCGTCGCCGACGCGGCCCTCGGCGAGGAGCTTCCCGTCGCGGGCGGCGACCTGGCCGGACGCGATCAGCACGGCGCCGGAGCGGCGCGCCGCGGCGACGGAGGGGCGCTCCCCCGCCGGCCCGGGGTCGAGGACGGCGGCGGCGAGTCGCTGGTCTGCGTCGTTCAAGGTCTCTCCTTAGGCGGTGGCGAGCACGTCGGCGGGCTCGGCGAAATGGCAGGCGGCCGGGTGGCCGACGCCGTCGCGCTCGATGAGCGGCGGCGTCTCGGTCGCGCAGATGTCCTGCGCCTTCCAGCAGCGGGTGCGGAAGCGGCAGCCGGACGGCGGGTCGATCGGGCTCGGCACGTCCCCGGTGAGCATGATCCGCTCGCGTCCGGCGCGGCCGCGCGTGCGCGGGACGGCCGACAGCAGCGCCTGCGTGTACGGGTGCGCCGGGCTGCGGAAGATCTCGTCCCGGGTGCCCTGCTCCACGATCGTGCCGAGGTACATCACGGCGATCTCGTGCGAGACGTGCCGCACCACCGACAGGTCATGCGAGATGAACAGGTACGCCACGCCCAGCTCGCGCTGCAGTTCCCGCAGGGTGTTCACGATCTGTGCCTGGATCGACACGTCCAGGGCGCTGACGGGCTCGTCCAGGACGAGGACCTTCGGGCCGAGGGCGAGCGCGCGGGCGATCCCGATCCGCTGCCGCTGCCCGCCGGAGAACTCGTGCGCGTAGCGGCGGGCGTGCGCGGGCGCGAGCCGCACCATGTCGAGCAGTTCGGCGACCCGCTCCGGGCCGCCGTCGTCGTAGCGGCCCTGGACGCGCAGCGGCTCCGCGATGATGTCGTGGACGGTCATCCGCGGCGACAGCGACGCGTACGGGTCCTGGAACACCAGTTGCAGGTCGCGGCGCAGGGCGCGGAGTTCGGCGCCGCGCGCGTGGGTGACGTCCTTTCCGGCCACGGCGATCTGCCCGGCGGTGGGCTGCAGCAGCCGGACGACCATCCGTCCGGTGGTCGTCTTGCCGCAGCCCGATTCGCCGACCAGGCCGAGCGTCCGCCCGGCGCGCAGGGAGAAGTCGACGCCGTCGACCGCGTGGACGCTGCCGGTCCGCAGGCGCAGCGGCCCCGACCGCACCGGGAAGTGCTTGGCCAGGCCCGTGACGCTCAGGACCTCGTCAGGCTCGGACATCGATCTCCCCCTCCTCGGCCATCTCGTCGTGGAAATGGCAGGCGCTCGCCCGTCCCTGCCCCGACTGGGTCAGTTCGGGACGCTCCACCCGGCAGCGGTCCCGCGCCATCGGGCAGCGCGGCGCGAACGCGCAGCCCTCCGCGACCTCGCCCGGCGTGGGCGGGGAGCCGGGGATCGGGGTCAGCTCGCCGGCCTCGCCCTCCAGCGCGGGCAGGCTGTCGAGCAGGCCGCGCGTGTACGGGTGCCGGGGCGAGTCGAAGATCGCGTCGACGGTGCCGTGCTCGACGACCCGTCCGGCGTACATCACCACGACCCGGTCGGCCAGCTCCGCGATCACGCCGAGATCGTGGGTGATCAGCACGGTGGCGGCGCCGGTCTCCCGCCGGGTCAGCCGGAGCAGGTCCAGCACCTGGGCCTGGACGGTCACGTCCAGCGCGGTCGTCGGCTCGTCCGCGATCAGCAGGTCAGGGTCGTTGGCGATGGCCATCGCGATCATCGCGCGCTGCCGCATCCCGCCGGAGAACTCGTGCGGGTACTGCTTCAGCCGCCGCTCCGCGCCCGGCACCCCGACGAGCGTCAGCAGCTCGGCGGCCCGCGCCCGCGCCTTCGCCCGCGACATGCCGGACGAGTGCAGCCGCAGCGCCTCGCCGATCTGCGCGCCGACCGTCATGACCGGGTTCAGCGCGGTCATCGGATCCTGGAAGATCATCGCGATCCGGCCCCCGCGCAGCCTGCGCAGCTCGCGCGGGGGCATCGCGCGCAGGTCGGCGCCGTCGAACACGACCCGTCCCGACACGACCCGGCCGGGCGGCTTGATCAGCCCGAGCGCGGACATCGCGGTCACGCTCTTGCCCGACCCCGACTCGCCCACGACACCCAGCGTCTCGCCGGGCGCGACGGTGTATCCGGCGCCGTCCACAGCCCGGACGGTCTCCTCGTCGCCCGCGAACTCGACGACCAGATCCTCGATCTCCAGCAGCGGCCCGGTCATGTGCGTCCTCCCGGGGTGACGGCGTCGCGGAGGCCGTCGCCGACGAAGTTGACGGCGAGGACCGTCACCGCGATCGCGATGCCCGGCGGCAGCCACAGCCACGGCATCGTCTGGATCAGCGTCAGGTTCTGCGCGTCGTTCAGCATGTTCCCCCAGCTCGCCTGCGGCGGCCGGACACCGAGCCCGAGGAACGAGGCGGTGGTCTCCAGCATGATCGCCTGCGCCACGGCGAGGGTGCCGGTCACCGTGACCGGCGCCAGCGCCGCCGGGACGATGTGCTTGCGGATCAGCCACCACGCGTTCGCCCCGGACGCCTCCGCGGCCTGGATGTACTCGCGGTCGCGCAGCGACAGCGTCACGCCGCGCACCACCCGTCCCGCGACCGGCCACTGCGTCAACCCGATCGCGACGATCAGCACGGTCACGCTCGGCCCGACGATCCCGGCGAGCACCAGGATCACCACGACGGTCGGGAACGACATCACGATGTCGGCGATCCGCATGATCACGTTGTCGACGACGCCGCCGAACAGCCCGGCGACCGCGCCGAACAGCGTCCCGACGATCACGGCGCCGAGCGCGGCGGTGAGCCCGACCAGCAGCGACACCCGGCCCGCGTGCAGGGTGCGGGCGAACACGTCACGCCCGGACGTGTCGGTGCCGAACCAGTGCGCTCCGGACGGCCCCTGCCGGACGGCGTCCAGGTCCACGGCGTTCGGCTGCCCGGCGAACAGCGGCGCCAGCAGCGACACCAGCACCACCACGCCGAGCACGACGGCCCCGGCGACGGCGAGCCGGTTCCGCCGGAACCGCCGCACCGCCCGCGCCCGCGGCGACGCCGACGCGCCCGGCCCTTTCACCATGGTCGTCGCGGTCATCGCAGGCTCACTCTCGGGTCGACGACGGCGTACAGGACGTCCGCGATCAGGTTGCAGAGCAGCACCAGGATCGCCACGTACAGCGCGAACCCGACGATGACCGGGTAGTCGTGCTGGCCGATCGAGCTGACCGCGAGCTGCCCCATCCCGGGCCAGGCGAAGACCTGCTCGATCACCACCGCGCCCGCCAGCATCTGCGGGATCTGGTACATCACCACCGTGATCAGCGGGATCAGCGAGTTGCGCAGCGCGTGCCGCAGGACGACGCGGGACGGGGACGCGCCCTTCGCCTCCGCCGTCCGGACGTAGTCGGCGCCGAGCTCGTCCACCAGGCCGCCGCGCACGTAGCGGGTGAAAGGCCCGGCGGTCACGAACGCCAGGATCAGCCCTGGCAGGACCAGGTGCTTGAGCTGGTCGGCGGGCCCGCCGCCGCCCGGCGTCGTCATCCCGGCGGACGGCAGCACGCCCCACTTCAGCGAGAACAAGTAGATCCCGACGATGCCGAGGAAGAACGGCGGCACCGACACCGCGGCCAGGCCGAGGACGGTCGCGCCGTAGTCGACCGCGCTGTTGCGGCGCACCGCGGCGGCCACGCCGAGCGCGATCGACACGACCAGCGCGACGATCAGCGCGGCGCCCATGAGCTGCAGCGTCGGCCCGACCCGCTCGCCGAGCACCGCCGACACGGGACGGTGCCCGACGTAGGAGTAGCCGAAGTCGCCGTGCAGCGCGCCCGCCAGCCAGTTCCAGTACTGGACGACGATCGACCGGTCGAGCCCCAGCTCATGCCGCTTGGCCTCGATGAACGCCGCGCCGCCGCCGCGCATCTGCTCGGGGTCGACCATCATGCGGACCGGGTCGCCGGGCGCGACCCGCACCAGCACGAAGATCCCGACGCTGATCAGCAGGAACACCAGGGCGTTCACCAGCAGCCGCCGGATGACGTAGGCCGCCACGCCTCACCTCCTCTCGTCGCCACGGGCCGGGCCGCGCCGGGCCGGGGCAGCGGTCCCCGGCCCGGCGCGGCCGGTCAGCTCAGCTTCCACTTCGCGAAGTCCCAGGTCCCGACCTCGTTCGTCGGGAGGCCCGACGGCTCGAAGCCGGACAGGCCCGTCCGGTGCGCCCAGACCGCGTCGGGGTTGTAGAGCCACAGGTACGGGACCTGCGCGTTCTCGATCTTCGCGGCCTGCTGGAACAGGCTCTTGCGCTGCGCCGGGTCGGCGACGGCGTCGGCCTTGGCCAGCAGCTCGTCCAGCTTCGGGTCGCAGAACCGGCTGATGTTGCCGCCCGCCGGGTACGCCTGGTCGCAGGCGTCGATGGTCGCGACGGTGGACGGCTCGGTGGCGTAGTTGCCGCCGCCGAACAGCGCCAGGTCGTACGACTTGTCCTCGTAGGACGACAGCAGCTCGTCCGCCTGGACCTGCTTCAGCCGCACGTTCACGCCGACGGCCTTGAGCTGGCTCTGGATCACCGTCACGGCGGTGTCGCGGTCGCGCTGCCCGGGGATCCACGACAGCGTGACGGGCTTGGACGCGTCCCAGCCCGCCGCCGCGAGCAGGCTCTTCGCCTTGGCCGGGTCGTAGGCGTAGGGGTTGGCGGCGGACGTGGCGGCGTCACCGTAGAAGCTGGTGTTCACGACCTTCCCGGCGCCGCCGAGGACCTTGTCGACCAGGCCCTTCCGGTCGATGGCGGTGAGCAGCGCCTGCCGGACGCGCGCGTCCTTGAACCGGCTCTGCGACTGGTTGACGGCGATGCGCGTGTAGCCGGGGCTCTCCGCGGAGACGACCTTGACGCCGTCCATCCCCTTCACGGTCGGCAGGTCGGTCGGCGAGACCTGGGTGAGGTCCATCTCGCCGGTGCGGAGCTGCGCGGTCGCGACGTCGGAGGTGACCGGCTTCAGGTACACCTTCTTGATCGACACGGGCTCGCGGAAGTGCGGGTTGGCCTTCAGCTCCACGTACTGGTCGGTCTTGTAGTCGACGAACGCGAACGCGCCCGAGCCGACGGTCGGCTTGGTGAAGAAGCCGTTGTCGCCGAGTCCCTTCGCCGGGACCTTGCCGAGGACGTGCTCGGGCAGGATCGGCGTGTTGCCGATCAGCCCCGGCAGCCCCGCCGCCGGACGCGACGTCGTGATCTTCACGGTGTTCGGGTCGGGCGCGGTCAGGCCCGCGAGCGAGTCGGCCTTGCCGTCCGCGAGGGCCTTCGCGCCGGTCACCGCCGCGAACTTGCCCGCCTGGGCGCTGCCCGTCGCCGGGTTGGCGAGGGCGGTGTAGGTGTACACCACGTCCTTGGCGGTGAGCGGCTGACCGTCGCTCCACTTCAGGCCGGGCTTCAGCTTGAGCGTGATCGTCTTGGCGTCGTCCGACACCTCGGGCGCGGCGGCGGCCAGGTGCGGCTTCAGCGCGTAGGACGCGTCCGACCCGTACAGCGAGTCGAAGACGAACGACATGACGAGCTGGTCGGGCCCGTTGTTCGGCGCGAGCGGGCTGAACGTCTTCGGCTTCTGGTAGAGGTACATGTTCAGGACGCCGGAGTCCCCGCCGGAGTCCTTCTGCGTGGGGTCGGAGCTGCATGCGGCGAGCGCGCCGGCCGCGAGCACCCCGCCCAGCGCCACCGCGACGCCCCGTCTGCCGGTACGAATGGTCATTGACTTGCCCTCTTCTCGGCGGTGACCGGGCGTTCCGCCCGGCCACGTGTCCGCCCGCTCAGCGGACGCGGTTCACCAGGCTTCCGAGGCCGGTCACGCGGACCGTCATCTCGTCGCCTGCGGACAGGAACTCCCCCGATGCCACCCCCACCCCGGACGGCGTGCCCGTGTAGATCACGTCGCCGGGCTCCAGCGTCATCAGCCGGGACGCGAACGCCACCAGCTCCGCGACGTCGAAGATCATCTGACCGGTGTCGCCGCGCTGCCGGACCCGCCCGTTGACGTCGAGGACCACGTCCAGCTTCTGCGGGTCGGGGACCTCGTCCGCGGTGACGAGGTACGGGCCGAGCGCGGCGAACCCGTCGAGCCATTTGCCGTTCAGCCAGTCGAAGAACGCGACCGCGGAGTCCTCGGTGTCGCGCTCGTGGCCGTAGTCCATCTTCCGGGCCGACACGTCGTTGCCGATCGTGTAGCCGCCGACGTGGTCCAGGGCGTCCTCGACCGGGATGTCCTTGCCGCCGCGCCCGATCACCGCGACCAGCTCGGCCTCCCAGTCGACGCTGGGGCTGACGGACGGCAGCGCGATCTCCTCGCCCGGCCCGCTGACGGACGTGGCGGGCTTGATGAACAGCCGCGGCGAGATCCGCGACTTGTCGATCGGCTCCCCGCCCGTCTCGGTCACGTGCTCCTGGTAGTTCGCGGCAACTGCGAGGACCTTGCCCGGACGGAGCAGCGGCGCCAGCAGCGTCACATCGTCCAGCGCGTGGGCCGCCTCGCCGGACGGCACCTCGCCGAGCGCGCCGATCACGGCCGAGAGGTCGCCGGGGCCGAGGTCGGTGACGCGGCCGCGGACGATCTCGCCGTGGCGGACCCGCCCGTCCGGCAGGCGGTACGTCGCGAGCTTCATGGATCAGACCTCCGGGGAGTCGATCGGCACGGGGGTGCCGAGGGCGAGGGAGCGGGCGGCGGCGTCGGTGACGCGCAGCGCGGCGAGGGCGTCGGCCGGGCCGGTCTCGGGCGGGCGTCCGGTGACGACGGCGGTGTGCAGGGCGGTGAGCATCCGGGTGACCGTGCCGGGTCCGTGCCAGGCGGTGCGGTCGCCCGTCACGGTCCGGACGGACGCGCCCGGCTTGGCGGCGTCGACGTCCATGACCCCGCTTGAGCCGCTGATCCGGTACCGGTGCAGCGCCATGCCGGGCGCGTCCGCGGTGCCGCGGAGGCGGCCGACGGTGATCGTGCTGGTCAGGCCGTGGTCGTGGTCGAGCAGCAGGACGGTCAGCCGGCCCTGCTCGCGTCCCGGCAGGGCGTGCACGCGGCGGACGGCCTGCCCGGTGAGGGCCCGGACGACGTCCACCGGGTAGAGGCCGAAGTTGACGAGCTCGCCGTCCGGGCACGGGTCGCCGCCGTCGACGAGGAAGTCGGCTTGGACGTTCCAGGGCAGGCCGATCCGTCCCGAGGCGAGCGCGCCCTTGGCTGCCTGGACGGCGGCTCCGAACCGGTGGTGGTGCGCGGGCATGCAGACGAGACCCGTCTCGGCCGCGACGTCGGCGATGGCCTCGACGTCCGCCGCGTCCAGGGCGAGGGGCTTGTCGGCGAGGACGTGGCATCCGGCGCGCAACGCCTCGATGACGGTGGCGCCGCGCTCGGCGGGCGGCGCGCACACGCACACGACCTCGGCGCCCGTCTCGCGCACAGCGTCCGTGAGGTTGGGAAGCCCGCTCTCCACGACCGTGAACCCGGCGTGCTCCTGGAACGCGGGGACGTACATGTCGTGCTGGTGATCTTGGGTCCCGAACCCGCCCGAGCCCCAGGGCAGCACCTTCAGCGCGCGCAGCGCGCTTCCCTGTGGGGGGGCGACCTCCCACACCCCCCGGTTCGCTCCGCTCATCACGACGTCTCCTTCAGAACGTCGGCCACCCGGACGGGCTCGCCGGTCGCGATCGATCGTTCGGCGGCGACGCCCATCGCCACGGCGAGCAGCCCGTCCGCGCCCGTCACGGCGGGACGGCCCCCGCCGACGGCGTCGGCCCAGGCGGAGATCTGGGCGGCGAACCCGTCCGAGCCGCCGGGCGGGAGCAGCGCGGTGCCCGCCTCGTCGGTGACGGTGCCCGCCTCGGCGTCCCAGGGGAGTGTGAGGATCCCGCCGGTGCCCGCGACCATCACGTCCCGGCGCGCGAACGACGCCGGACGGTGCCCGCGGCTCATCTCGCACACCGCCGTCGCGCCGCCCGCGAACCCGACCGTCATCTCCAGGTAGTCGTAGATGCCCAGCTCGGCGGCGGTCTGGCGGCGGCCGCGCGCGTAGACGGTCTCGGGGGTGTCGGCGGTCCACCAGGTGACGAGGTCCAGCAGGTGGACGCCGTTGTGCAGGGCGTGCCCGCCGGAGCGGGCGGGGTCGAGCATCCAGCCGCGCCAGTCCGGCCAGATCCAGCCGCCGAGGATGGACAGCCGGACGAGGTCGACTTTCCCCAGCTCGCCGGAGCGCAGAACGTTTTGGACCGTCCGCGCGTAGTCGTAGTAGCGGTGGCTGTGCGCGGGCATCAGCACCCGTCCGGCCGCCGCGAAGGCCTCCACCGCCCGCCGCGCCCCGGCCACGTCGGTGGCGAGCGGCTTCTCGATCAGCAGATGGGCGCCCGCCTCGGCGATCTGGACGGCGATGCCGGCGTGCGTGTCGTTCGGCGTGCACACGACGCAGCCCTCGGCGCCGGTCGCGGCGAGCGCCTCGGCGAGGTCGGTGAACGCGGGCACGCCGCCGTTGGCGCGGGACGCGGCGGCGGCCCGGGCCGGGTCGACGTCGACCACGCCGGCGAGCTCCAGCCGCGGCTCGGCATGGATCGCGGCGGCGTGCTGCGCGGCGATGAACCCGGTGCCGACGACCAGCACGGAATGGGATTCCATGTCGAGGGATCCTGATCCTCACCCCAATCGCGTGTCAAGTGGTTGCCACGCAAAATCTTGAAACACCCCAGCTCAGCACAGGGATCTTCAAGCCGGGGTATTGACATGGAACGCCTTTCCATGAACTATTCCGCCCAACCGTAAGCAACAGCACTTGGGGGCTCCCAGAATGACCACCGCCGAGCCGGCCGGGCAGCGGCCGCGCGGCAGCGAGCTGCTCGCCGCCGCGCGGACCGTGATCCCCGGCGGCGTCAACTCCGCCACCCGCCTGGTGGGCGCGCCGCACGCGCTCACCGCCGCGTCCGGCGCGCACGTCACCGACGCCGACGGCCGCCGCTACCTCGACTACCACGCGGCGTTCGGCGCGATCCTGCTCGGCCACGCCGCGCCCGAGGTGGACGACGCCGTCCGCGCCGCCATCGGCGGCGGCCTCGACCTGGTCGGCTGGGGGGTCACCGAGCCCGAGATCGAGCTGGCCCGGCTGGTCACCGAGACGATCCCGTCCGCCGAGCAGATGATCTCGGCGATGTCCGGCAGCGAGGCGACCGCGCAGGCGATCCGGCTGTCCCGGGCCGTCACCGGACGGCCGCTGATCGTCAAGTTCCAGGGCGGCTTCCACGGCTGGCACGACGCCGTCGCCCGCAACGTGATCTCCGCGCCGGACCGCGCCTACGGCGACGACCCCCTCTCGCGCGGCATCCTGCCCGAGGCCCTCGGCTCGACGCTGATCGCCGAGTTCAACGACCTCGACTCCGTCCGCGCCCTGTACGAGGCGCACCCGGACCGCATCGCCGCCGTGATCATGGAGCCGATCCCGCACAACGTGGGCGCGCTCGTCCCGACCGCCGAGTTCGTCACCGGCCTGCGCGAGCTGACCGCCGAGCAGGGCTCGCTGCTGATCTTCGACGAGGTGATCACCGGGTTCCGGCACGCGCTCGGCGGCTACCAGCAGGTCTGCGGCGTCATGCCCGACCTGACCACGTTCGGCAAGGCGATGGGCAACGGCTATCCGATCGCCGGCCTCGCCGGGCCCCGGCGGCTGATGGAGCACTTCAGCTCGGCGGGCGGGGACGTCCTCCTGGCCGGGACGTTCAACGGCAACCCGGTCTCATCCGCCGCCGCCATCGCCACCATCACCTACCTGCGCGACCACCCGGACTTCTACGAGCGCACCCACACTCTGGGCGACCGCATGCGCACGGGTCTCACCGAGATCTGCGCCGAGCTCGGCATCGCGGCCACCGCCGCGGGATTCGGTGGGGTGTTCTCGCTGTACTTCGCCGAAGCGCCGGTCCGCGGCTACCGCGACCTCATGCGCAACAACGACGCCGCGTACGTGGCGTTCCACCGCCGAATGACCGACCGCGGCTTCCTGATGCTCCCGCTGACGCTCAAGCGCAACCACATCTCGGCCGCCCACACGGCGGAGGACGTCGAGCGCACGCTGGAGGCGGCCCACGACGTCCTCCGGACGATCCGCAAGGACGGCCTGCTCGCCGCGGCCGGGTAGCCCTGCGTACGGCCGCGCCGATCACGTCCAGGCCCTGGCGTGATCGGCGCGGTGCAAGCGGTCAAAGGACGATGACCAGGCTGGCGGCGATGAGGACGTCCACCACGAAGCACCACTGGGCGTACGAGCGGAGGACGACCTTGTCGAGCTTGATGTAGACGAGGTCCCACAGGCCGTGCACCAGCCAGCCGGCCGCCACGATGTAGCGTCCCGCGTCCGGATCGATGATCAGGCCGGTCAGCGCCACCGCCCCGAACCCGATCATGCCCAGCGCCTGGATCTGGAGATCTCTCGACCGGAACAGGCGTCCCCGGACGCCGCCCCACACCAGGACGGCCAGCGCGACGCCGGCCACGACCGCCGCCGGGTCGACCACGTCCACCGCTTCCACGACGGTGAAGGACGCGAGCAGGGCGGCGAGCACCGCCCACGACCACCGGCGCCAACGGAACGTCTCGACCAGCAGGTACAGCAGGGGCAGCAGCGAGAGCGCCTGGGCCAGGGCGGTGACCTGCTCCGGCCCTCCCCCGCCCATGGTCGTTCCGGCCATCGCGACCGCGAGGGCGGCGGGCCAGAAGCGCCGGGCGATGGTGGCGACGGTGCCGGACACGGTGCCGCCGGACGCGGTGTCAGACATGGGACACGCTCCCGTACTCGGTGCGGCGGCGGAGCATGAGCAGGAACATCGCCGGCAGCATCACGAGATGCTCAAGGAGCATCAGGGAATCGTCCGAGACGGCCCCCAGCCACAGCAGCGGGAACAGGACGGCCAGCGGCGCGAACATCGCGCCCGTCATCTCCAGAGAACTGGCCCAGCCGTGCCCCCGGTAGCGCATCCAGATGACCATCCCGGCCGACATCTCGGCGGCCATCTCCAGGGAGTCCCACTCGACGCTCCCCGGGGGCTCCAGCCCCGCGAGGGCGAGCAGGCCGTGGACGGCGATGCCGAACACGGCCATCCCGACGAACATCGCCGCGACCATCTCCAGGTAGTGGCGCAGGAAATGCCGCCAGGCGATCGTGCGGGGCCGGTCGGTTCGTGTCGTCATGACGGTGTCCCTTCGGTACGGGGGTGGGGTATCTTCGCGTTCTACGGTGCTGGACGCCGGGAACGTCCGGCAGTGCCGGAACCGCACCGAAGAGCAGGGAGTCGTCATGGGATCCGATGACATCTGTCATGCGCCCTCCGGCGCCGGGCTCCGCCTTCCGCTCGGTCGCGAGGCGGGCCTGGACCGGTTCCGCCACCACACCCGGTGGACGCTGACCGGCACGTTCGTCCTCTTCCTGGCCCTGTTCGCCAAGGACTGGATCGCGCTTCCCGAGCTGGCGGGCTGGGCCCGTGCCGTCGCCGCCGGCGCGCTGCTCGTCATGACCGCGGCGCTGGTGGTGCTGACCGGGCGGCGGATGCCGTCCGCCGGAGCGGTCGCGGGCCGTCCGCCGGTGGCGTGGCTGGCGGCCGGAGGGGCGGCCGCGGCCGTGCTCGGGGTGGTCCCGCTGACGCTGCCCGGCCAGCGGCTCTGGGCGCTCGCGCCCGCGGTGATGGTGTCGGTCACCGCGACGTTCCTCCCGCCGGAGCGGCGCCGGGTGCTCCTCGCCGCCGCGATCGTCGCCGCCGGGCTGATCGGCGGGACGGCGGGCGCGGCCACGGGCGACGGCTGGCGGCTCGCGACCGCGTTCCCCGCCGGGCTGGTCGCCTTCACCGCGTGGATGATGCTCGGGATGCTCTGGGCCTGGGACGTCGCCGACCGGCTCAACCGGGCCCGCGGGATGGCGGCCGAGCTGGCGGTCAAGGACGAGCGGCTGCGCTTCGCCGCCGACCTGCACGACATCCAGGGCCACCATCTGCAGGTCATCGCGCTCAAGAGCGAGCTGGCGGCGCGGCTGGCCGACGCCGACCCGGCGCGGGCCGCCGCGCAGATGACGGAAGTCCAGCGGCTGGCGGCCGACGCGCTGCGCGACACCCGAGCGGTCGTGCAGGGCTACCGGCGCACCACGCTGGACGCGGAACTCGCCAACGCCGCCAAGGTGCTGTCCGCCGCCGGAATCGACGCCCGCGTCGAGCAGGAAACGAGCCCGGACGACCTGCCGGACACCGCCCGCCACCTCCTCGGACTGGTGATGCGCGAGGCGACCACGAACATGCTGCGGCACAGCCGGGCGGAACACGCCACGATCGGCTACCGGGTGGCGGACGGCTCGGCCCGCGTGCGCGTCCGCAACGACGGCGCGGCCGAGCCCCGCGGCTCGGGCACCGGGCTGCGCGGCCTGGCGGAGCGGCTGGAACAGGCGGGAGGCACGCTGACGTGGCGGCACGACGGCGGCTGGTTCGAGCTGACCGGGTCGCTGCCGCTGCCCGCCGGGGCGGGCGCCCGATGATCCGGCTGCTGATCGCCGACGACGAGGACCTGCTCCGCGGCGCCCTGGCCGCCCTGCTGGAGCTGGAGGACGATCTGACCGTCGCCGCCGAGGCCGCGACCAGCACCGACGCCGTCCGGCTGGCCCGCGAGCACCGTCCCGACATCGCGGTGCTCGATCTGGAGATGCCGCCCGCGGACGGGCTGCACGCCGCGGAGCAGATCCGCGCCGAGCTGCCGACCCAGATCATCCTCGTCACCCGGCACGCGCGTCCGGGGGTGCTGCGGCGGGCGCTGGCCGCCGGGGTGCGGGGGTTCGTGCCGAAGACGACGCCCGCGACCCGGCTGGCCGAGATCGTCCGGGACGTCGCGGCGGGGCGCCGCTACGTCGATCCCGACATCGCCGCGTCCGCGCTGACCGAGAACGACTGCCCGCTCACCGGCCGGGAGCTGGAGGTGCTCCGCGCGTCGCGGACGGGCGCGTCCGTCAACGAGATCGCCGCCGAGGTGCACCTCGCGCCCGGGACGGTCCGCAACTACCTGTCGTCCGCGATGGCGAAGCTGGGCGCGAGTTCCCGGCACGCCGCCGCGCACCGCGCCTGGGAAGAGGGCTGGATCTGACCGGGGCTCAGCTCCGTTCGGGCATGCGGCGGCGCAGCCACAGGGACACGTAGACCAGGGCAACCAGGACGGGCACTTCGATGAGCGGGCCGACGACGCCGGACAGCGCCTGGCCGGAGGTGACGCCGAAGGTGCCGATGGCGACGGCGATGGCGAGCTCGAAGTTGTTCCCGGCGGCGGTGAACGCCAGCGTCGCGGTGCGGGGATAGGGCAGGCGGACGGCGCGTCCGAGTGCGAACGCGCCGCCCCACATCAGCGCGAAGTACACCAGCAGCGGGACGGCGATGCGCGCCACGTCGGCGGGCCGCCCGGTGATCGTGTCGCCTTGGAGGGCGAACAGGATGACGATGGTGAACAGCAGCCCGTAGAGGGCGACGGGGCCGATGCGCGGCAGGAACCGGGTCTCGTACCAGTCGCGTCCGCGGGCCTTCTCGCCGGTGCGGCGGGTGAGGTACCCGGCCAGCAGCGGGACGCCGAGGAACACCAGCACGTTCACCACGATCTCGCCGGTGGAGAAGTGCAGGTCGTCGGTGGCCAGGCCGAGCCAGCCGGGCAGCACCTTGAGGTAGAACCAGCCGAGCGCGCCGAACGCGATGACCTGGAAGACCGAGTTCAGCGCGACCAGGACGGCGGCGGCCTCGCGGTCGCCGCAGGCCAGGTCGTTCCAGATGATGACCATCGCGATGCAGCGGGCCAGCCCCACGATGATCAGGCCGGTGCGGTATTCGGGCAGGTCGGGCAGGAAGATCCAGGCCAGGGCGAACATCACCGCAGGACCGATCAGCCAGTTCAGCACCAGCGAGGAGACCATGAGGCGGCGGTCGCCGGTGACGGTGTCGAGCCGGTCGTAGCGGACCTTGGCCAGCACCGGGTACATCATGACCAGCAGTCCGAGCCCGATCGGCAGCGAGATGCCGCCGATCTCGACCTTGGCCAGGGCGTCGTCCAGGCCGGGCACCGCGCGGCCGAGCCCGAGCCCGGCCGCCATCGCGGCGATGATCCACACGGGCAGGAACCGGTCCAGCGTGGACAGCCTGCCGACCAGGCCGGACGCGTCCGTCTGGGCGTGCGAGGCGGTGGGTTCGGTGGTGGTCACGGGCAGGGCCTCTTCCGTCCTTCGGCGTGGGCGGCGCGGGCGGCGTCGGCCAGGTCGCCGAGCTGCGCGGCGAGACCGTCCAGCGCCTCGGGGCGGAGCCGGTAGTAGGTGAACCGGCCGCACGGCTCGGTGTCCACCAGGCCCGCGTCGCGCAGGACGCGCAGGTGGTTGGAGACGTTGGTCTGCTTGGCGCCGGTCTCCTCGACCAGGTGGCAGGTGCACAGCGCCTCGCCGGCGAGCAGGGTCACGATGCGGGCGCGGAGCGGGTCCGCCAGCACCCTCAACACATCAGTCTCGACTGACATCACCGTCGAATGATACGACAGCAGCCGAGGATCAGCCTCTCAGCAGTCCCTGCATGCGGCCGATCTCGGCCATCTGCGTGGACTGGACGTCGCGCGCCAGCTCCTGGACGGTGACGTCGGTGCCCTTGTCCAGGACGTCCTTCGCCATGGTGAGCGCGCCCTGGTGATGCGTGATCATCAACGTCAGGTAGAGCTTGTCGAACGCCGCGCCGTTCGCGGCCTTGAGCTGCTTGAGCTGGTCCGGCGTCGCCATCCCCGGCATGCCGGCGTGCCCGCCGTGGTTGCGGCCGGACGCCTTCAGCACGGCCTCCGCGTTCTGTTCGAGCCACGACCGCATCGCCGAGATCTCGACCTTCTGCGCCGTATCGATGCGGGACGCCAGCGACCGCACCCGCTTGTCGGACGCCCGGCCCGGGGCCAGCGCCGACATCTCCAGCGCCTGGGCGTGGTGCGGGATCATCATCTGCACGAACCTGACCTCGGCGGCGGTGGGCGGCGCGGCCGTGCGCGGGCCCGCGACCTGGGTCTTGTTGGCCTCGCCCGGACGTCCGGGGACCACCACGGTCCGCGACGGGGCCGCCTCGGGCTCGCCGTCGCCGTCGCCGCCGCACCCCGTCAGGGCGCCCGCGGCCATCGCGACCGCCGCGCCCGCCACCGCGATCCGGTGCCTCATCGAACCTCCCGAACGTCCCAGCCGGCACACGGACGGTATCCGTAGAGCAGGGTTAAACAAAAGGGTCTTAAGTACCAAGTCACATACAGACATGTTCAGACCTATACATTGAACCCAAAACACTCCATACTCCGGGAGATCAGGATCCATTCATGGAGCCGCGCAGACAAAGGAGTCAGGGGTGACGAGAGCTCCTAAGCGAAGAACCGGACGCAGGACCATCTTGGGTACCCTCACCGGCATCGTCCTGGTGATGTCCACCGTCCTCGTCCCGGGGGCGTCGGCCGACCGCGTCCCGGCGGGGGACGAGATCACCAAGACCCCGAACATGCACCATCTGGCGAACATCCCCAAGCAGGGGCCGCTCGCCGCCCCCGCCGCGTACGGCTCGGACTGGGCCTTCAAGGGCCGGTACGCCTTCGGCGGCAACTACGAGGGCTTCACCGTCTACGACATCAGCCGGCCGGCGCAGCCGAAGGTCGTCACCGTCGTGCACTGCCCCGGCTCCCAGAACGACGTGTCGATCGCCGGGGACCTGCTGTTCCTGTCGACGGACAGCTCGCGGAGCGACGACTCGTGCCAGTCCGTGCCGAAGCCCGCGACCGAGAAGTCGGCGTGGGAGGGCATCAAGATCTTCGACATCAGCGACGTCCGCAACCCGCGGTACGTCAAGGCCGTCGAGACCAAGTGCGGCTCGCACACCAACACGCTCGTCCCGAGCAAGCGCAACGCCTACATCTACGTGTCCTCGTACTCGCCGAACGACACCTACCCGGACTGCAAGACCCCGCACGACCTGATCTCGATCGTGAAGGTCCCGCTGCGGCACCCGGAGGCGGCGAGCGTGGCGGCCGAGCCGGTGCTGTTCCCGGACGGCGGCAACCCCGGCGACCCGCCGGACACGCAGTGGCCGAACCAGACCCGCGCCACCTCGGGCTGCCACGACCTGACCGCCTACCCCGACCGTGACCTGATGGCCGGGGCCTGCATGGGCGACGGCGTGCTGTTCGACATCTCCGACCCGCTGAAGCCGCGCACCATCACCACCGTGCGCGACGACGAGAACTTCGCGTTCTGGCACTCGGCGACGTTCAACAACAGCGCCACGAAGATCGTCTTCACCGATGAGCTGGGCGGCGGCTCGGCGGCGACCTGCAACCCGGAGATCGGGCCGGAGAAGGGCGCCAACGCCATCTACGACATCGTCGGGAAGGGCAAGCACCGCAAGCTGAAGTTCCGCAGCTACTACAAGATCCCGCGGCACAACAGCGTCAACGAGAACTGCGTGGCCCACAACGGCTCGCTGATCCCGGTGAAGGGCAAGGACATCATGGTGCAGTCCTGGTACCAGGGCGGCATCTCGGTGATGGACTTCACCGACTCGCGGAACCCGAAGGAGATCGCCTGGCTCGACCGCGGCGAGTGGGCGAACAACCTGCAGTACCTGGCCGGTACGTGGTCGACGTACTACTACAACGGCTACCTCTACTCCAACGAGATCCAGCGGGGCCTGGACGTCATCGACCTCCGGGACCGCCGGACCGACCCGGCCAAGCGCGTCAGGCTGGACGTTCTCAACGCCCAGTCCCAGCCGAACTACTTCGACTGACCTGATTCGCCCTGACGGGCCCCCGGACCGCCGAACTCGGCGGCCCGGGGGCCCGTCGCTTTTCCGGCGCGCCGCCGTCAGGTCCCCTCCGCATGACGCCGGCACGCCACGTGGAGCCGATTACGGGCGCATCCTGGCCCAGACCCATTTCCCCCCGGCCGGGTCACGCGTGGCGCCGCATCGGACGCACACGGCCTGGACGATGTGCAGGCCGCGACCGCCGTTGTCGTCGAACGCCTCCTCAGAGATGTCGAGGTCTTCGAGGGTGAGCGTGGTGCGCGGCTTGGGCCGCGGGTAATGGGGGTCGCCGTCCCAGACGGCGATGATGAGGCCGTCGCCGTCCCGGCTGACCTGAACCCGGATCTCCTCGTTCGGCGTCTGCCGCACCGCGTTGGTGACGAGCTCCGAAATGACGAGAAGTGCGTCGTCGAGAATGTGGGAATAGTCCCAATTGTACAGCCGCGAGGCCGCAAGCGTCCTCGCAAGCCCCACCGAGGCAGGCGTTCCCATAAGGGGAACGATCATTTCCCCCGCCGCCGTCATCACCATCGTTCCCCCTTGCCCGGGATTCCGAATTCCTGTGACAAGGATCACCGCTGGGTTCTACGGTTTACTTGTTAGGGAAAATAGACCAAACAGGAGTGTCCGATGCCCATCGTTCGCGACCCCCTCGAACCCAAGATCTCCCTATGGCATCTTCTGGCCTTCTACCTGCGGTTTCTCCGCGAAGACGCGGGCCTCTCGCTGACTCAGTGCGGAAAGATCATTGGCGTCGCGCGATCGACTGTTTCGAATATCGAGGCTGGTCGACAGCGACCGCAGGTGGACCAACTCGTAAAGCTTGACCGGAAATACGGCACCGGCACCCTATTGCAGCTTTTGCATTGGTATGCCCGAAATGCTCATGATCCCGACTGGGGACGCCAGCTCGTCAGGTATGAGGAGCAAGCAGACGCGATCAGGCTCTACCACGGCAAAACGATCCCCAGACCCTTCCAGACCGAGGAGTACATGCGTGCCCTCGCGGCGGCAGGGACATCCAGAGACGTGGGCGACATCGTGGCCAAGCGCCTCAGCCGTCAGCAGGTACTGCTTGACCGTGAGAAGCCACCGTTCTTCTACGTCGTCTTGGACGAGGAGGTGCTCTCCGCCTGCGTCGGTGGGCCCCTGGTGATGAAGGCGCAGCTCGCACACCTCCGAAAGATGATGGATCTTCCGAACGTCATCATCCGTTTCATCCAGCCTTCGGCGGGTGCTCACGAAGGGTATGACGGACCCTTCCAGATCATCAGCCTCGGAGAGCGTGATGTTGCGTATGCGGGTGCTCAGTACGGCGGGAGGCTGGTCGAGGGCCCGGGCGAGGTAAGGGAGCTGTGGGCTATGTTTGATCGCATCAGCGCGAAAGCCCTCCCGGAACATGCCTCGCGCGCCCTCGTCGATCAGTACTTGGAGAAGTACACATGAACGTCCAATGGCGGAAGAGCACGCACAGCAGCGGCGTCAACGACGAGCACTGCGTTGAGCTTGGACGTCTTGCCCCCGGCGTCGGAATTCGAGACTCGAAGGCCCCGGACACGGGCCACCTCACCTTGACCCTCGCCCAGTTCGCAGGGCTGATCAGTCAGCTCAAGCGGGAGCAGTAGCCATGCCCGTGCAATGGCGCAAGAGTTCGTACAGTGGCGCGGCGAACGACGACGCGTGTGTTGAACTGGGACGCCTTGCGCCGCAGGTCGGCATCGGAGTGCGGGACTCGAAGGACCCGGACGGGAGCCACCTCACCCTGACCGTCTCCCAGTTCGCCGGGCTGCTGGAGCAGATCAAGCAGGACCCCGCCCGCTGACCACTCAACTCCGTCCCGCCAGTTCCGTCCGCCAGACCGGAGAGGCCGACTCACCCCGCCGACGCCTGCTCTCCCACCTGCCGAGCCTGCTGAACCGCCAGCCACCGCCTGGCGTCCCATCCGCCGGTCTGGGCGTCCTGCTCGTCCGGCCGGTCTCCGCGCTGATGGGCTTCGACGACTTCAATCTGTCCACGCTTATGCCTCGCCCGCTGACGGTGATCGAGCGCTTCTGCCAGGCGTTTTCGGGATCGAATTCATGTCACAGAATGTCGGGGCCGGATACGACGATCCGCATGGCCTTCCTCCGTACGCAGGCGGGCAATCGGAAGGCGGGGCCGGAAACGGACAAGGCGAGAAGGGTCCCGGCGACCGTGTGAAACGTTGTTGACCATGACGAACGATCACGAGTCCGCACCGTTGGGCAAAGACCAGCCGTTCATCCCGCCGGGCCGTGGCGACATGCCATTGCCTCCTCGGCCATCGTCGGTGACGGTCGCGGCGGCGTTGTGGATGATCCTTGGGATGACTTTGGTGCTCGGTGTGCTCGCCCTCCCCAGGACCACGTTCCTGGTCTACGAGATTCCCACCCGGATCATCCTGTTCGGCTATGGGGTGACCATGGTCATCAGCGCCGGGCGCATGCTGCGCGGCAGCGACCGCGCCCGGTTCACGGTGACGGTCATGGGATGCCTGCTGCTGATCGGCATCTGGAACGCCCTGCTCATCGTTCCGGCACTGATCTTGCAATACCGGCCAAGAAGCCGTGAATGGTTCCGTTTCGTCGACGCACACCACACCGCGCCACGTAATTGGCGTAAAGGCAGGCACGAAATCGGCATTCTGTTCGACATCGACGCGCTGGGCGGCGGCGCCTATGGACGCAAAGCGTACAAGATCCTTTTCGCCAGCCTGGATCCGGAACAGCTGAGGGATTGTTCCTTCCACGATGGGGAAACCTATGCGACCCTCAACGGAACCGCCAGGCTCTACTGCATCGCCATCCGGTCCGCGGACCCGCTGAAGATCGATTATGTTCGGGACACCCTGCGTGCCCGCACGGACGATGGGCTCCGGGATGGGGACGAGCGTTTCCTCGTTGGAGCCGTCACGAGCCGGGAGCCACTCGAACACGCCGCCGATGTCGACAGTGCGGGGAACCTCATCGCCGATCAAGAGGACGTGATCCAACCATGGTTGGCAGAGGGAACCCCATGGACGGTGATCAGCAGATAGCGATGGCGGCGGTGGCTCAGTCGCTGATCGAGCCGGAATCATCACTGGTGCAGCCCTTTGCCTCGCAGTAGCCGCCGCCGGAGGCGACGCGGCCGTCGACTTTCACCACTGTTTCGACCTTGGCCTTGGAACTGGCCTGCGTCCTCAGCTGCCAGGTGTCCAGGCCGGGCTTCGCCGGCAAGTGGATGGTCTTGCGCCAGGGCAGCTCGACCGCCTTCTCCGTCGTCTCCTTCCCATTGACGACGTAGGTCACGCGGAGGCGCCCCTCACCAATGATCGCGAAATTCAGCGTGTGCGCCTTCGGGGTTGGCGAAGCCGACGTGGGAACAGTGGTCGCTGAAGTCGGCGTATCAGACTTCACGGAATCCGAGCAGCCGGTGACCAGTGTTGCCGCTGCAATCGGCAACGTCACCGCCCACGACCATCCGAAAAGGCGATTTCGGGTGTTGACGTCCGGTTCAATCTCCACCTGCCCAGTCTCGCAGAATCCTCTCGCCGCACAACCCCTGATCATCTACGAGAGCCATGGCGGCTGTATTGTCACCGTTTAGTGCCGTCCACGGCCGACGGTAACAGGTGCGGACCAACGCAACGTCAGGAGCATGTTCGGGCGGGATCCACCGCAAACGCCGGCGAACTCGACGTTCGACGAACGGTTGCGGAGCGGCGGGCCCGGTCCTCTTGCCCGACCCGAACCGGAGTTGATCATGATTGGGTTCGACGGCCGCCGGTCATTGGCGTACCTTCGCGGTAATCGGAAGACGCACGGGAGTGATGGCCAGGCGAAACGTACCCGAGCGCGGTGTAGAAGGCGAGCGAGCGTTCCAGGTCGGTGGCCCGCAGCCCGAGGACGCGTTTCAGGTCGTTACGGAATGGCGGAACAGGGTGCTTTCCAGGAGGCGGTGGTCGTGGCTCGGGACCACTTCGCAGTCGAGGCCGCTGACGAACTCGAAGGTCTCGTAGCACTCGAAGAGATTGGTGTGAATGGTCGGCGGGACGCTCTTTCGCCAGTCTTCCGGGTTCCAGTTCTCATAGACGCCCATGGCGTCGCCTGCCAGCAGGTAGCGTCCGGTCTCCGCTTCGACGAGCACGCCTTGGGAGCCGGGCGTGTGCCCCGGCAACGGGACGACGGTGACGCCCGGGCAGATCTGCTGCTCCCGCGATATCGCCTCGATGCGGTCCCAGGCCGACATCCACGGCGCCTGGAGCCCCGGCAGTTTCTCGTACGCGCGCTCGTGCAGCGGCAACGGGTTCATCGCGTATTCGAGTTCCCGCCGGTGCACCAGGATCTGGGCGTTCTGGAACAGGTTGTTGTTCGAGCAGTGATCCCAATGCAGATGCGTGTTGACGACATAGTCGATGTCATCGGGGTCGAACCCGCATTCACGCAGCGCCGTCTCCGGCAATTCCTCGGGGGTGCGCACGAAGGCGTACGGGTGATGCCGCCGCACGTATTCGGGATCCAGCGTCCCGGTGTCGACGACGACGCGCGTCCCACCGGCCTCGATCACGAACATGAACATGTGGATGTCGATGGTCGTGTCGCGAGCGGAACCATAGACGGCGGCGGCGAACGGGACGTTCTCCGACCGTCCGACGCGGATCGGGGTGACGGTGACGCTCATCGTTCCTCCAGCACGTCCACGCCCAGGTCATGGGCGACCTGGCGCAGGTCGGCGATGGTCCGTGCGGGCAGCGCCAGCCCTTCTCGCGCGTTCCGCGTTTCGGCGAGGCTTTCGAGTTCGCCGGGGTAGCGCACCTCTTCCGTCCCCTCCCGCGAACCGGATTTCAGTTCCGCGACCAGGGCCTGCATGCGCTCCTCGAATTCCTGCACCGGGCTGAACGAGGCAATGTTAAGGGCCAGATACAGGTGGCCTGACTTGCCCGGCAGCTCGGATTGGTAGGGCCCGCTGACACCCGAGCCGAAACCGCTTCCGCTGAGCACCCCGGACAGGACGTCCATCATCACCGAGATGCCGTATCCCTTGTGGGCCGCCATCGGCAGGACAGTGCCGAGAAGGGCCTGCTCGGGGTTCCGGGTCGGCGCGCCTTCCGCGCTTACGGCCCATCCGTCCGGGATCTCCTCGCCTCTGTTCCGGGCCAGGTAGATCTTTCCTCGGGCGACAGCCGTGTTGGCGATATCGAGCACCATCTGGTTGTCGCGGTCCACCGGGGCCGCTATCGACCACGGGTTGCTGCCGACGAGTTTCCCGCGTCCGGACCAAGGTGCCATCGCCGGGCTCGAATTCGTCGTCAGGATGCCGATGCAACCGCGCGGCGGCGCCATCCTGGTGAAGTAGGCGGCGGTCCCGAAATGGTTTGAATTCCGCACTGAGACGGCGCCGATGCCGTGCCGCTCGGCACGGCCGATGGCCTCTTCGGCGGCGCGGGCCGTGATGACCTGGCCGATGCCGTCGTGGCCGTCGAGGGTCGCGACGGCGCCATGGTCGGCGACCAGCTCGGCCTTGGTCTCGCCGGACATGACGCCCGACCGGATGCGGTCGACGTACCAGCCGACGCGCAGCACGCCGTGCGACTGGTGTCCCCACAGGTCGGCCTGGACGAGGCTGTCCGCGACGAGCAGCGCGTCGTCCGGCGGCACGCCGCACGCGGTGAAGATCCGCGTGGCGGCGTCCCGCAGCTCGCCGGGGGAAATCCGGACGGAAGACATCGCTCCGGCCCTACTTCGCCCCGCCGGCGGGCTCCATCAGGATCAGCCGTTCCTCCGTCATGTCCCGGATGGCGTAGCGGGGGCCTTCGACCCCGTAGCCGCTGTCCTTGACGCCGCCATACGGCATCAGGTCGGCGCGCGTGCTCGACGTCGAGTTGATCACCACGCCGCCCATCCGGAGGGTCTTGGCGGCGGTGAGCGCGGTGTCGAGGTCCCGGGTGAAGATGCCCGCCTGCAGCCCGTACGGGGTGTCGTTCACCTTGTCGATCACGGTGTCGAGGTCGTCGAACGGGACGACCGACACGACGGGCGCGAACGCCTCCTCGCAGAGCAGCCGCGACTCCGGCGCGACGTCCACCAGGATCGTCGGGTTCATCACCGGGCCCGTCCGCCCGCCGCCGGTCACGATCCGGGCGCCCTGGTCGACGGCGGCGTTCACCCATTCCTCGGCGCGCTTCGCCGCGGCCTCGCTGATCATCGGGCCGATGTCGGTCGCCTGGTCCTCCGGGTCCCCGAGGACGAGCTTCGACGCAGCGGCGGACAGTTCGCCGAGGAATTCGTCCAGGACGGACGTGTGCACGTAGAGCCGCTGCACCGACGTGCACACCTGGCCCGACTTGCGGAACGCGCCGCGGGCGCACTGCTGCGCGGCGGACAGGACGTCGGCGTCCCGGCACACGATGGTCGCGGACACGTTGCCGCACTCCATCGTCGCCCGGCGCATGCCGAGCCGCGCGGAGATGGCCTTCCCGGCGGCGGTGCTGCCGGTGAAGGTGATGAAGTCGACGCGCTCGTCGTCCACCAGGGCCTGCCCGACCGGGTCGCCGGGGCCGAGCACCAGCCCGATCAGGCCGGGCGGCAGGCCCGCGTCCAGCAGCATCCGGCACAGCGCCGCCGCGGCGATCGGCGTGAACGGCGACGGCTTGACGATCGCCGCGTTCCCGGCGGCCAGCGCCGGCCCGATCTTGTGGGCGACGGTGTTCAGCGGCGAGTTGAACGGCGTGATCGCGCCTACCACGCCGACCGGCGTGCGGATCGTGAAGGCGAGCCGGTGCGCGAACCCGGGCGCGGCCTGGATCGGGACGACCTCGCCGTCGATCCGCTTCGCCTCCTCGGCGGACGTCAGCATCGTCTGCACCGCCCGGTCGGTGTCGCCCAGGCAGTCCTTGATGCTGAACCCGGACTCGCGCGCCACGTCCAGCGCGAGCTGCTCCCGATTCGCCGCTATCTGGTCGGCGACCGCCCGCAGGATCTCGAAGCGCTGCAGCGGGTTCAGCGGGGTGCGGCTCGCCTCCCGCGCGACGGTCACGGCGTCGGCCACCATGCCGGGCGTCGCGTCGTACGAGGTCGCGAGCGGCGCGCCGGTGAACTTGTGGTGCACCGTGCGTTCATGGTCGCTGCGCAGCCACTCCCCGTTGATCAGGTTCTCGACCGTGGGTAGCTCCGTCATGACTGCTGTCCTCTCGTCTCGTAGGCGCGTCCCGCCCTGAGCACGCGGGCGTCCTGGTGGCGGGGGCCCACCAGCTGGAGTCCGACCGGCAGTCCGGAACGCGTGCGGCCGCACGGCACGCTCAGCGCCGGTTGCCTGGTCATGTTGAACGGGTAGGTGTAGGGCGTCCACGACGCCCAGACCTGTGACTGCTCCGGGGTGGGTCCGTTCTGGCCCGCCGGGAACGCGACGCCCGGGACGGTCGGCGTGACCAGCACGTCGTACGACTCGTGGAACCGCGCCATCCGGAGGCCGAGATCGGCGCAGACGGCCATCGCGTCCAGGTACTCCACGGCGGTGATGCCGCGGCCCCGCTCCGCGTACTCCAGCAGCGCCGGGTCGACGCGGGCGAGGTCGTCCGGGCCGTAGGGGTTGAGCGTCCGCGCGACTCCGGCGCACCACAGCGTCTGGAACGCATCGACGGGATCGTCGAACAGCGGCTCGATCTCCGACACGTGCGCGCCCAGACCGGCCAGGACGCCGACCGCGTCGGCCACGAGAGACGCGACTTCCGGGTCGTTGCGGCCGTAGCCGAGATCGGGCGAGTAGCCGATGGTCAGGCCCTCGATGCCCGCTTCGATGCCGTCCGTGAACGAGCCGTCCTTGGCGGGCAGCGCCGCCCAGTCGCGGTGGTCGGGACGGCCGATCACGTCGAGCATGATGGCGGCGTCCAGCACCGACAGGGTGATCGGCCCGCGATGCGACAGCAGGCCGTTGCTGCCCGGCGGGTACGACGCGATCAGGTCGCCGGTCGGCTTGAAGCCGACCGTCCCGGTGAAGGACGCCGGCACCCGGACTGACCCGCCGCCGTCCGTGCCGACCGACCACGTGCCCATCCCCGCCGCGACCGCCGCCGCCGAGCCGCCGCTGGAACCGCCGGGCGTCAGCGCGGGGTCCAGCGGGTTCCTGGTGATCCCGAACCGGGGCGAGTCGGTGACGCCCTTCCACCCGAACTCCGGCGTCGTCGTCTTGCCGATGAGGACGGCGCCCGCCTCGCGGAGCCTGGCCACGCTCGGCGAGTCCTCCGGCCACGGGCCCGCGTCGTCCGCCAGCCAGGTGCCGCGCAGCGTCGGCCACCCGCGGGTCCGTTCGAGGTCCTTGACGGACGTGGGGACGCCGTCGGCGCGGCCGCGCTGCGTGCCGGCCGACCAGCGCGCCTCCGACTCGGCCGCCGCCTTCAGCGCGGCGTCGGCGTCGACCAGGACGAACGCGTTCAGCTCGGCGTCCCGCTCCTCGATCGCGGCCAGCGCGGCGCGGGTCGCCTCCACCGGCGACGTCTCGCGCCGCGCGTACGCACCGGCCAGCTCCGCGGCGGTCATGCCGGCCAGAGCGGTCATTCCAGCGAGATCCGACACGGCGGCCTCTACGCCGCCGACTCGAAGTCCGAGACGTCGATGTCGAACTCGGTCAGCGCGGCGACCTCGTCCGCGGTGAATCCCGGCGCCACGTATTCGAGCTTGAACGCGTCGCCGACGCGGCGCAGCACGCACAGATCGGTGACGACGATGTTGACGCAGTTGAGCCCGGTCAGCGGGTATTCGCACGAGTTGACGAGCTTCGGGTTCCCCTTGGAGTCGGAGTGCATCATCAGCACCATCACGTTGACGTCGCCCGCGACCAGGTCCATCGCGCCGCCGATGCCGCCGCCCACCATGTTCGGGGTGCTCCAGTTGGCGAGGTTGGCGTCGGCGTCCACCTGGAACGCCCCGAGCGCGACGAAGTCGACCTTGCCGCCGCGCACCATCTCGAAGGACGTCACGCTCTCGAAGAACGACGCGCCCTTCTCCAGATGCACGTACTGGCCGCCCGCGTTGTAGATCTCGGGGTCGTAGTCATCGCGCGACGCGATCGTCCCGTAGCCGAGCACGCCGTTCTCCGAATGCAGGACGATGTCGCGCCCGGAAATGTAGTCCGAGATGAGCGTCGGGATTCCGAGACCAAGGTTCATGTAGCTGCCGTTGGGCACGAGCCCGGCCGCGACCTCCGCCATCTGCTTGCGGGTCAGCGCCTTCTTGCCGTTGACCGTGCGGGCACTGTCGCCGCCGCGCCCCTCCCGCACCACCGGGAAGTCGTGCTCGACGTCGACCGTCTTGCGGACGACCCGGCTCACGAAAATGCCCGGCAGACCGATCCGCTCCGGGTGCAGTTCGCCGTCGACGATCTCGTCCACCTCGGCGATCGTGATCTCGGCGCCCTTGGCGAAGGCGGGCATGAAATTGCGTCCGACGCCGTCGAACTCCAGGTTCCCGAAACGGTCGGCGCGGGCGGCGCGGATCAGCGCGTAGTCGACCTTCAGCCCCATCTCCAGGACGTGCTCGACCCCGTTGATCACGCGGGTCTCCTTGCCGTCCGCCACGGCGGTGCCGACGGCGGTGCGGGTGAAGAACGCGCCGATCCCGGCGCCGCCCGCGCGCAGCCGCTCCACCAGCGTGCCCTGCGGCACCAGCTCAACCTCGATCTCGCCCGCGGCGATCTGCTTCTCGGCCGCCGACGTCGCCTCCCCCGCCCGCGCCGAGAACGACACGATCAACCGGTTGACCTGGCGGTTCTCAACGAGAGTGATCGAACGGTAGGGTCCTTCGCCGAGCGAGTTGGCCACCAGGCACAGCTGCCGGGCGCCCTGCTCCCGGAGGGCGACGGTCAGGCTCGTCGGGAAACTGTGGGTCTTGCCGAACCCGGCGATCGACACCGACGCGCCGTCCGGGACGTCGGCGACGGCCGCCAGCGGAGACTCGTACACCTTGTTGATGGTCATGACTGTCCCTTTTCGTTTGCGCTCTGCACCGGACGGAAGCGCGGCAGCGCGCTGCCGTTCCCGGTGTCCTCGAACACCACTTCCACCGCGTCTCCGATGGCGACCTTCTCGACGTCGCAGTCGACGATGTTGGTCATCACGCGGGGCCCTTCCTCCAGCTCCACGTAGGCGAGGACGTACGGCGTGACGCCCTTCCACTCGCCGCCTGCCCGGTGGACGACGCTGTAGGAGTAGACGGCGCCCCGCCCGCTGAACTCCTCCCACCGCGTGTTCGTGCTGTGGCAGAACGGGCAGATCGGCCGCGGGTACCAGATCGCCGACCCGCAGCCGTCGCAGCGGCGGCCGAGGAACGTCCCCTCGGTGGTCGCCTTCCAGAACTCCGCGGTGTCCGGGTTGACCACCGGCGCCGGCGCGGGCAGCACCGGGCTCCGTACCTCGCTCATGCGTCCCTTCCCAAGATCATCGTGGCGCTGCGCATCCGGGTGCCCAGGTCGCCGCCGTTGCCGTGCACCAGGGCGATCTCGCAGTCGGGGATCTGCACGCCCTGGTTCGCCTCGCCGCGGAGCTGCCGCACCGCCTCGATGGTCTTGGTGATCCCGCCGCGGTGCCCCGGATGGTTGTTGCTCAGCCCGCCGCCGTCGGTGTTGAACGGGAGCTTCCCGTGTGGGGCGACGAGCGTCCCGTCCATGACGAAGCGGCCGCCCTCGCCCTTCGCGCAGAAGCCGAGGTCCTCCAGGATCTCCAGGACGGTGATCGTGAAGCTGTCGTAGATCGACACGTAGTCGACGTCCTGTGGCGTGACCCCGGCTTGCTCGAACGCCCGCGGCCCGGACCACACCGCGCTCGTGTACGTCAGGTCGAGCTTGCCGCCGTTGGTCAGCTTCGCCGACTCGCCCTGGCCCATGATCCTCACCGGCTGCCGGTCCAGGCTGCGCGCGACCTCGCGGCTGACCACGACCACGGCGCCGCCGCCGTCCGTCACCACGCAGCAGTCGGCGCGGTGCAGCGGGTCGGCGACCATCGGCGAGTTGACGACGTCCTCGACCGTCATCACCTTCTGCAGGAAGGCGTTCGGGTTGTGGGACGCGTGCTTCGTCGCCGCGACCTTGATCTCGGCGAGCTGCTCGCTCGTCGTGCCGAACTCGTACATGTGCCGGCGGGCCGCCAGCGCGTAGGTGCTGACCAGCCCGGCGCCGGTGAACATCGCCATCTCGAAGTCGTCCTGCGGGGAGGCCGGACCGCCGCCGCCCGGCTGGATGCCCGTCCGCGGCTTGCCCGCGAGCGTGATCAGCGCGACGCTGCACTTGCCGGCCGCGATCGCCGCCGCCGCGTGCGACACGTGGTAGATCGGCGAGGCGCCGCCGCTCTCCGTCGAGTCCATGTAGGTGAGGTCGCGCAGGCCGAGGTACTCGGCCATCGTGACCCAGCCGCCGCCGTAGCCCGGCGCGTCGTGCCCGCAGAAGTAGCCGTCGACGTCGTCCAGCGTCAGCCCGGCGTCGGCGAGCGCCCCGATCGCCACCTCGGCGTGGATCTGCGCCAGCGACTTGTCCGGCAGCTCGCGGCCCGGATGTTCGTAGGCTCCGATGATGACGGCGGCATCGTTGGCATTCATGTGGATCCTCCCGGACGCGGGGACGGGAATTCGGCGGCTCGTGGGGCGGGCACGTCTGCGGTGCCCGGCACACGGCCATTGCGTATTTCGGCGTCGTGCTGGCCGAGGCGCGGGGCCGGGCTGGGCTGCGGCGGCTCGTAGCCGAACAGCCGCAGCGGGAACCCCTTCTGGCGGCGTGGTTCGTTGAGGAAGACCCGGCGGCGCCGAAAATGCGGATCCTCGGCGCGTTCGCGGGCGGACTGGACCGGCGCGGACGGTACGCCGGCCCGGGTCAGCTCGCGGACGCACTCTTCCTTCGAGCGCCGCCGGGTCCAGGCACTGATCGCGGCGTCGACCTCCCGGTGGTTCTCCTCCCACCGGGAGGCCGGTTCGCCCACCATGTGGTCTGCGCCGATGAGGGCCGCGAGTGCGGCGCGTTCGGTGTCCGTCCGGCAGGCGACGGCGATCCACTGGTCGTCGCCGTCGCACCGGTACACGTCGTGCGGCGTGCTGCCGGGACGCCGGTTGCCGGACGGCCCCGGAACGGTCCCGGTGTCGAGATGCTCGATGATGCGGTCGGCGAGCGTCCAGCTCACCAGCTCCCGCTGCGACACGTCGAGGTAGGTCCCGCGCAGGTCCTGGGCCGCGCAGTAGGCGATCAGCCCGGCGCCGAACAGGGAGACGATCTGGTCGGGATAGTTGATGTCGGCCGACGACCACATCGGGCGCTCCCCCGCGTAGCCCGTGACCGACGCGAGGCCGGACAGCAGGTCGAGGCTGGAGCCGTAGGACCGGGTGCCCGACTCGGGGCCCGACTGCCCCTGGCTGGACAGCGACAGGTAGATCAGCCGCGGGTTGACCTCGATCAGCGTCGGGAAGTCGATGCCGAGGCGGCGCGTGACGCCGACGGTGAAGTTCTCGATCAGCGCGTCGGACCGCGCGGCGAGCCGCCGGATCTCCGCCCGCCCGGCCTCGGTCTTCAGATCGAGCGTGATGCCGAGCTTGCCGGCGTTGTTCGACTCGAAGAGCGGCGACTCCTCCATGACCTCGGCGTCGCCCGCGCCGGGCACCGGCCACACGCGGAACGCGTCCGGCCGCTCCATCGCCTCGATCTTGATGACGGTGGCGCCGTAGTCGGCGAGCAGCCGGCCGGTGGCGGCGCCCGCCGTGATGGTGCCGAGGTCCAGGACGACGAGCCCGGCGAGCGGGGCCTTCTCGCGGCCGTTCGACGTACCGTCCATCGTGCGCGGGACGGGACGTGCGGCGCCGGTTCCGGCGTCGTCGGCCAGGCCCGGCGGGGGGCCGAAGCGCCACGGCAGGCCGACGACGGGCGCCAGGCTTCCGCCGCCGTCCGAGCAGAACGACCTCGCCTGGTACTGGGGGTCGGCGGCGAGGTCGGCCAGGTCGGCGCAATAGCCGAACGGCAGGCCGAGGCGCTGCGCGGCGTGGTAGATCTCCCGCTTGCTGCGCTGCGCGGCCCACCGCTCGACGGCCGGCCACCAGAGGTCGACGAGCTCGAAGCGCGCCTTGTCGCCGCGCAGCCTGGGGTCTTCGAGCGCCGGATCGCCGACGAGCGTGACGACGCTGTCCCACTGCTCCGGCTGGAAGATGAACCCGACCCAGCCGTCGGCGGCCTCGACCGTCCGCCAGCGCCCGATGCTCGTGCCCGTCCGGACGGGGATCTGGCCGGTCTCGGTGTAGACGATGTCGCTCTTCCAGTCGATGTACGCGGCCACGTCGCAGAGCGCGACGTCCACGACGTCGCCGTCCGGACGCCGCAGCGCGAGCATCGCCCCGTAGAAGGCCACGAACGCGGCGGCGTGCGCCGTCTGCTCGCCGCCGAGGCTCAGCGGCCGCCGGTCCGGCTCGCCGACCATCGCGGCCAGGCCGCCGTAGCACTCGGCGAGCAGGCTGTCGCCGTAGGCGTCGGAGCGCGGGTCGGTCGCGCCGTAGGGCGTGATCGTGACGACGACCAGCCGCGGGTGCGCGGCGCGCAGGCGGGCCGGTGACAGATCGAGCTCCGCCGCCCTGCGCGGACCGGCATCGATGATCAGGACGTCGGCCGCCGCGAGCAGCTCCGCCATGCGGGCGCGGCCTTCCGGGGCGCCCGGGTCGAGCCGGACGCTCCGCTTGTCGGCGTTCAGCGCGGCGAACGTGTAGCTCAGGCCATTGGCGTCGACCGGCTCGCGCGTGCGCAGCGGATCGCCGCCGGGCGGTTCGCACTTGGTCACGGTGTGGCCGAGGCCGGCGAGCAGCCGCCCGCAGACCTGGCCGGCCACGCCGTCGGCGAGCTCGACCACCCGGAGAACCCTGCCGGTCGCGGTGCCTCCCCCGGCGCCGTCTGGACGGTTCATCGCGCGCCGTCGCCGGTCCGGCCGACCGCCATCCGGTGCGTCGCGTGCGGATCGTCCAGCACGTCCGTGCGCGCCGCGATCTGGTGCCGCACGTCCTCGCCGTATTCGAGGGCCTTCGTCCAGTCCGAGATGTACATGGGGATCTCGTGGAGGGCGCGCTTCGCCCACGACAGCGTCACCGCGTTGTGCCGGGCGACGCGCCGGGCGAGGTCGAGCGCGGCGGACTGGAGCTCGGCGGCCGGGACGGCGAGGTTCACCAGCCCCCATTCCGCCGCCGTCGCGCCCGTGATCCGGTCGGCGGTCAGCACCATCCACGCGGCGCGCTTCGCCCCGAGCCGCAGTTGCGTGGACGGGCCCGCGAGCCCCGGGTACAGGCCGAAGCCGACCTCGGGCATCCCGATCGGCGCGTCGTCGGCGGCGACGGCGAGGTCGCTCGAATTGATGAGGGTCAGCCCGCCGCCGAGCGCGAATCCGTTGACGGCCGCGATGACGATCGCCGAGTGCTGCCGGATGCGCTCCTGGACGGTGAGCCAGCTCGTCCGGCGTCCCGCGCCGCGGCGGTCGCTGTCGATGTCCTCCTCGGCGGACTCCTTGAGGTCGACGCCCGCGCAGAAGGCCGGGCCCGCGCCGGTGAGGACGATCACCCGGACGTGCCCGTCGCAGCGGTCCAGCACGTCCAGCAGTGCCGCTCTGGCGGCCCGGCTCATCGCGTTCCGCTTCTCGGGCCGGTTCAGGGTGATGCGGGCGACGCCGTCGGACAGGTCCTCGTACCGGACGAGATCATGGTCAGCGATCGGATCCATTTGAATTCAACCTCACATGCCTGCGGCTGCGCCGGTGTTGAACTGTGGAATGACCCGTCCGCCGGGACTCGGCCGGAACACCGCGTGCACCGGCTGGTCGAGGCGCAATTCCTCGGACGGTTCGTCGGCCAGCGTGCTGATCACGAGCGGGCCCTCGGTCAGCCGCACATAGACGAGCCGGTAGGGGACCTCGTCGGCGAAGGCGGCGAAGTACTTCTGGTGCATCGTGCACCACGACCAGATGGTCCCGGTGCCGCTCACCGCCTCCCAGGAGGCCGAGCTGGAAAGGCACTCCGGGCAGAGCGGCCCGTCCGGGAAGCGGTACCGCCCGCATTCCGTGCATTTCTGGAGGCGGAGCTCGCCGGCGGCGCAGCCGTCCCAGAACGGCTTGTTGCGCGGGGTGATGTCCGGCAAGAGTTTCGCGTAGGCCGCGACGTCCATCGGCTAGCCCCCTTCTAGTCGGCCACGAAGATGTGCGAAGTCACGATGGGAGAGACGCACATGTACTGCACGGTGTTGCAGTTCTCGACCTGCCGGTCGCCGGCCTCGCCGCGCACCTGCCGCACCGCTTCCACATGGAATGCGAAACCCTGCATGTAGCTCTCGCTCGTGTGGCCGCCCGAAGTGTTCAGCGGACGTTTCCCGCCGAGCTCGATCCGGCCGTCCCGGATCCATTCCCAGGAATGGCCGCGAGGCGCGTGGCCGAAGCCCTCCAGGGTGAAGAGGATCGTCGGGAGGAAGTTGTCGTACACCTGCATGCAGTCGATCTGGTCCGGGCCGATTCCCGCGCTCCGGTAGAGCTGGTCGGCCACGGCCTTGCTGGTCTCGAAGTAGAAGTCGGGACTGATGTAGCTGCGGCTCAGCTCGGCCCGGCCCGCCGTGGCCAAGACCCGTACGGGCTTCTTCCGCATGTCGCGGGCACGGTCGAGCGACGTCACGATGAACGCGACGGCGCCGTCGTTGATGATGCAGTAGTCCAGCAAGCGCAGCGGCTCGGCGATGAACCGCGACGACAGGTAATCGTCGAGGTCGATCTCCTTCTGGAACACCGCGATCGGATTGCGGGCCCCGTTCGCGCGATTGTTGATGGCGAGCGGCGCGAGCGCGTCCTCCGGGGCTCCGTACATGGCCTGGTACCGCTGGTACATCATCGACACGTAGGCGCCCGTGGACGTCATTCCGTACATCGCGTCGTAAGCACCGGCCGGGTCGGCGTCCCCGCCGCCGTACTTCGTGCCCGCCGTCCTGCCGTTCGTCCCGTACACGCAGGCGACCATGTCCGCCATGCCCGAGCGGATGAGCGCGCACGCCTCCTGCAAGGAGACGCCGGCCATCCGGCCGGTGCCCTCAAGGTCATGGACGAATCCCGGCGCGGTGAGCCCGACCGTCTCTCCGAACTGGCCGTACTTGATATTGGTGCAGATCAGTCCGTCGATGTCCTGCTGGGTGGCGCCGCAGTCGTCCAGGGCGTCCCTGAACGCCTCCGCGGCGAGTTGGTACACATCGTTCGGCTGGCTCTTGTCCGCGTACAGCCGCCGGAAGTCCGACGACCCGACGCCGACGATTGCCACATCCTTCATGGCCATGGCGATATCACCCTTGTGCTCGTGCCGACGTGGCTCTGGGCCACCGGAGTTGCGCTATGACTTCGGGTGTTTTTTCTCGAGGATTTCCACAGCTTCAAGGGCCGCCTTCGCGGCCGCCCGGACATGGCGATGCGCTGCCTCGGCCGCGCGCTCGGGCGAGCGGGCGGCGATCGCCTCGGCGATTTCGAGGTATTCCTTCGCGGACGCCTCGTGCCGGCCGGGAATGGTCACCGAAAGGCTGCGCAGCGCGTGGATCCGCGTGTGCAGGGGCTCCAGCATGGATTTCAGCAGCGAGTTGCGGGCCCCCGCGAGGAGCAGCTCGTCGAATTCGTATATGGCCTGGAGCCGCTGGTCGCCGGTCTCGCGCGGCTGGACCTTCTCCACGAGCGCGGCGACCTCCTCGTCCGTCGCGCGCAGGACGAACAGCTCCGCCGCGGCGGGCTCCAGCGCGTCGCGCACCTCGTAGATCTCCCGGACCTCGTCGCTGCCGAGCCGGGCCACGCGGACGCCGCGGCTCGGCGACGGCTCCACGAGCCCCAGGGTCTGCAGGTGCCGCATAGCCTCCCGCACGGACGTCCGGCTCACACCGGTCAGCTCGACGAGTTCGCGCTCGGTGAGCTGACGGCCGGGCGGGAGCAGCCCCGCGGCGATCGCGTCGCGTATTCGCCGCACGACCATCTCCGGGACGGATTCGGCGGGCCGGTCGATCGTCAGGTCGAGCTTCGGGTCGGTCACGGCAGTCCTTTACTTTTGTCTGACGTACTACAGATTACGTCTGCCAGTGTTCGTCGGTCAACGTGGGTCAGGTCACGGGAAAAGCTTTCTCACGGCGCCGCCGCGACACGGTTCGGCTCGAGATCGTTCAGCGGCGAGCCCGCCAGCGTGGGACCGCTCGTCTGCAGATGGCACGCGACCTCCCCACCGCCCTCCACGGCGGTGTGCTCGGGCACCTGCTGCTTGCAGACGTCCATGACGAACCTGCACCGCGTCTGGAAGGGGCATCCCACCGGCGGCTTGGCCGGGTCGGGGAGGTCCCCCTCCAGGACGATCCGCTCCGACTCCCGGCGCGGGTCGGGGATCGCCGACAGCAGCGCCTGGGTGTACGGGTGCGCCGGCGCGCTGTAGACCCGCTCCGCCGGGCCGGTCTCCACGATCCGGCCGAGGTACATGACCCCGACCCGGTGCGAGATGTGCCGGACGATCGCCAGGTCGTGCGCGATGAAAAGGTACGTCAGCTTGAACTCCGCCCGCAGCCGCTCCAGCAGGTTGATCACCTGGTTCTGGGTGGACACGTCCAGCGCGGACACGGCCTCGTCGCAGACGACGAACCGCGGGTTCAGCGCGATCGCCCGCGCGATGGCCAGCCGCTGCCGCTGCCCGCCGGAGAACTCGTACGGATACCGGTCGGCGTAGCTCGCCCGGAGCCCGACCATCTCGATCAGCTCGTGCACGCGGGTGCGCGCCGCCCGCGCCGAGAGCTTCTCGTGGACGACGAGCGGTTCCGCGATGCTCGCCGCCACCGTGGACGACGGATCCAGCGACGAGTACGGATCCTGGAACACCATCTGCATGCTGCGCCGCGCCTTGCGCAAGGCGCCGCCGTGCAGGGCCGTGACATCATGCCCGGCCACCCTGATGGATCCGCTCACCGTCGGCACCAGCTTCAGCAGCGCCCGCCCGGTCGTCGACTTGCCCGACCCCGACTCACCGACCAGCCCGAACGTCTCGCCCTGGTCGATGTGGAAGGTGACGTCGTTGACCGCGCGCACCTGCCGCGCCGCCGCCAGCGTCCGCCTCTTCCGGAACACCACGCTGACGTCGCGCACGTCGACGAGCGGCCCGCTCTCCGGCACCGGCCCCGGTTCCGTTTCCGAGGGGCCGGTCTTCTTGATGCTCATGGGGAACCCACCAAACGCAACTGCTCGGTTCGGCAGCAGCGGGCGCTGCGGCCTGCCTCGACGATCCGGAGCGCGGGCGGGGCGGCCACGCACTCGTCGCTCGTGTATCCGCACCGGGGGCTGAACCTGCAGCCCTCCGGCATCCGCCAGGGCTCCGGGGTGCGGCCGGGGATCGTCGGCAGCTCCTTCCCGCGAACCCCCAGATGCGGCATGGCGCTCAGCAGCCCCGCCGTATACGGATGTTTCGGCGCGTTGTACAGGTCGAGCGCGGACGCGGTCTCCACCACTTCGCCCGCGTACATCACGACGACCCGGTCGGCCAGCTCGACGACAAGCCCGAGGTCATGGGTGATGAAGAGGATGCCGCAGCCCGTCTCATCGCGGAGCCGTGAGAGCAACGCGACGATCTGCGCCTGGACGGTCACGTCGAGGGCGGTGGCCGGCTCGTCCGCGATGAGCAGCTTCGGCTCGCACGCCAGCGCCATCGCGATCATGGCCCGCTGCCGCATCCCGCCGGAGAACTCGTGCGGGTAGTCCTTGACGCGGCTGCCCGCGTCCGGGATCCCGACGAGGTCGAGCATCTCCGCCGCGCGGGCGAACGCGGCGCGCCGCGAGCCGCCCTTGTGGCGCCGGTAGACCTCGGCGATCTGGTCGCCGATGGTGAACGCAGGGTTCAGGCTCGTCATCGGCTCCTGGAAGATCATCGAGATCTCGTTGCCGCGGATGTCGCGCAGCGCCCGCGCGGGCATGCCGATCAGGTCGCGGCCCCGGTAGAGCACCCGGCCGGACGGGGTGCGCGCATAGGCGTCCGGGAGCAGCCGCAGCACCGACAGGCTCGTGACGCTCTTGCCCGAGCCGGACTCGCCGACCAGGCCCACGATCTCGCCGGGCCCGACGTCGAACGACACGCCCGCGACGACGTTCGTCCACCCGCGGTCGGTCAGGAAGTCGACGTGGAGGTCCTCGATCTGCAACAGCGTGTCGCCGTCGTACTTCTCCGTCATCAGGCCTTCCTCGTTTCCCGGCCGAAGGCGTCCCGGAGGCCGTCGCCGACAAGGTTGAAGCACAGCGTCGCGATCGCGATCGCGATCCCGGGATAGACGGCGAGCGACGGCTGGCTGCGCATCTCCTGGAACGCCTGCCCGAGCATGCTCCCCCAGCTCGCCGTCGGCGGCAGGGCGCCGAGGCCCAGCAGGCTGATCGTCACCTCGGCCAGCAGCGCGGACGCGAGCAGGAACGACAGCTGGACGAGCGCCGCCGGCAGGATGTTCGGCAGCACCCGTCTCCGCAGGATCATCAGGTGCGGCGTCCCGATGCTGGTCGACGCCTCGATGTAGACCTCGCGGCGGACCTCGATGGTGCTGCCGCGGACGACCCGGTACATGCGCGGCGCGTACACGATGCCGAGGGACACCATCGCCGTCGTGAGCCCCGGCCCGACCGCCGCGATGATCGCGATGGTCAGGACGATCGCGGGGAACGACATCAGCACGTCCGCGGCCCGGTCCAGCAGCCAGTCGACGATCCCGCCGAAGTAGCCGCCGGCGAGCCCGAGCGGCAGGCCGATGAGCGTCGCGATCAGGACGGCGAGCCCGGCCGCCGCGAGCGACACCCGTCCGCCGTGCATGAGGCGGGTCAGCGTGTCGCGTCCCAGCGTGTCGGTGCCGAGCCAGTGCTCCGGGGTCGGGCCGGACAGCCGGTCGCTGATGTCGACCTCCGCCGGCCCGTACGGGGCGATGAGCGGCGCCGCCGCGGTCACGATGATGATCAGGAGCAGCAGCGCGCAGCCGACGACGGCCGACCTGTTGGCCCGGAACCGGCGGAGGGTGGCGCGCCCGCGGGAGACGTGCCCGCCGAGGTCGGCGCCGTCCTCGACCGGCGCGGTGACCGCCTTGCGGACGTCCACGCTCTCACTTCGAGTCATGACACTTTGACCTTCGGATTGAAGTAGCCGTACGACAGGTCGACCGCCAGGTTCACGAGCATGATCAGCACGGCGGTGATCAGCAGGATGCCCTGCACCATCGGGAAGTCCCGGGAGAACACCGAGAAGTAGGCCAGCTTCCCGACGCCGGGCAGCGCGAACAGCTGCTCGATGACGACGGTCGCCCCGATCAGCCGGTTCGCCTCGACGCCGAACGCCGTGACGACGGGGACGGCGGCGTTCTTCATCACGTGCTTGAACGCCACCCGCCTCGGGTGGAGCCCTTTCGCCTTGGCCGTCCGGATGTAGTCCTCCTGCATCACCGAGGTCACCGCCGCGCGGGTCTGCCGCGCGACGACGGCCGTCGGGACGGTCGCCAGCGACACGGCCGGTAGAAGCAGGTGGCTGAACCAGTCCAGCGGGCTCTCGGAGAACGGCACGTAGCCGACGGCCGGGAGCGTCCGCATCTGGATGGCGAAGATCAGCACGAGCATCATGCCGACCCAGAAGTACGGCAGCGCCATGAACGCGCTCGCGGTGACGGTCGACACCCGGTCCACCCAGCTGCCCGGCCGCAGCCCGGCGGCCAGCCCGAGGGCCAGCCCCACGACCGCCGCGATGACCAGCGTGAGGACGACCAGCGAGAGCGTCACCGGGAACCCGGCCGCGACCGCCGACCAGACGCTCTGGTCGTCGACGAACGAGTTGCCCAGGTCTCCGTGCAGGACGTCCGTCAGCCAGTTCCAGTACTGGATCAGGAACGGCTCGTCCAGGCCGAGCTCCTCGCGGATCGCCTGGATCCGCTCGGGCGTCGGGTTGCTCCCGGCCAGCGCCACCTCGGGGCCGCCCGGCACCAACGCGATGAGGCTGTAGATCAGGAAGCTGACGATGACCAGCAACGGGATCATCGCCAGGAGTCGCACGCACAGCAACCGCAGCACGCCGATCCCTCCTTTCTGGCTGAGCGGGTCCCAGCCGGCCCCGTGCTCCGGCTGGAACCCGCTCCGCTATCGGCGGGCCGTCACTTCTTGACCGCGACGCCCCGGAACTGGCGGGACCCGTCCACGTAGACCTCCACGCCCATGATCTTCTTGTTCATGGCCAGCGGCGTGTTGAGGTGGCACAGCGTGATCGGCTGGGCCGCGTCGTCGTGGGCCGCCTTGAACAGCTGCTGGTAGATGCTCTTGGCGGCGTTCCGGTCCTTCGCGCCCTTGGCCTTGGTCGCCAGGTCGGTGATCGCCGGGTTGGAGTAGCCGCCCGGGTTGCTGAACCCGTCGGGCATGTAGTACGAGGCGACCTGGATGCTCGGGTCGGCGTCGGCCTTCTGCTGCACCATGATCGCGTCGACGTTCTTGTTCACCGAGAAGCCCTCCATCAGCTTGGGCAGCTCGACCGGACGGATCGTCATCTTGACGCCGACCTCCTGGAGGTTCGCCTGGATCAGCTCCGCGACCCGCTGGTAGGCGTCGAGGTTGTCCGTCTCAAGCGTGAACGAGAGGTCCTTCACGCCCGCCTTGGCGAGCAGTTCCTTCGCCTTTCCGGGGTCGTGCTTGTAGGCGTCCGGAGTCAGCGACGGATCGGACGCGTAGTAGGAGGACGGGAACATCTGCACTCCGGGCTGGCAGAAACCGCCCTGCAGCTCGTTGATCGCGTCCCGGTTGATCGCGTAGTTCAGCGCCTGGCGGACCTCCTTCTTGTCGAACGGAGGCTTCGCGGTGTTCACCGCGATCGTGAAGCTCGCCAGGCTCGGCTTCTGGCACACGACGAGATTCGCGTCCTTGGCCGGCTGGTACATGCTGGACCGCAGGAAGGTCGTGTCCGCCGTTCCGGTAATGGTCGCGTTCAGCCGCGCGTTGTCATTGCTGGAGATCAGGAACACCATTTTGGCGACGTTGACCGCCTTGGGGTCCCAGTATCCGGGGACCGGCGTGTACTCGACCTTGGTGTTGGGCTCGTAGGCGGTGACCTTGAAGGCGCCCGACCCGCCGGTGGGCTTGCTCGCCTGGCCCGGGTCGTCGAACACCTTCGGGCTCATCATCATGCCGGCCGAGCTGGAGAGGATGCCGATGAGCGGCGCCGCGCCGCTCTTCGTCTTCACCTTCACCGTGGACGCGTCGACGACGTCGACCCCCGTGACGTCGTTCAGCGCCTGCTTGTTGAAGCTCTTGCCGCTCCGGTGCCGGTCGATGTTCGCCTTGACGGACTCGGCGTCGAACGCGGTCCCGTCGTGGTATTTCCAGTTCTCGATGAGATTCAGCGTCAGGCTCTTGCCGCCGTCGCCGACCTCCCATTTCTTCGCCAGCATCGGCGTCGGCTCGCCGTTGGCGTCGATGCGGATCAGCGTGTCGTAGACCGGATACAGGTACATCCAGCTGTTGCTGGTGGTGATCTTGTCCGGGTCGAAGCTCGTGTTGGCGACGCTGTACATCCAGGTGAACGTCGCGCTCTTGTCGATCGCGGCCTCGTCGACGGGCGGGCACGCGACATTCTGCTTCGGTTTGGCCGCACCCCCGCCGCCGCCGCTCGGATCATCGTTGTCGGCGCTGCACGCGCTCGCGATCATCAGGAATGTTGCGGCAGCCGCAACGAAGAGCTGTTTCCGCATCTGGGGGTCCTCCGAGCCAGAATGTGGTGTTGGTGAGACGGGCTTTGTCCTCGCCCTCCGGTGAAGCAGTGGGTGGACGTCCGGAAAAGGCGGGCCCGATCGCTCGCAGGGTTCGCTGCGTTCGGAGGGGACGGGCCCGGAGTCGGTGGTCGCAGGGTTCCTGCGCGGGGCTGCCTGGGTAGGTCCGTACTGCCAGTTCGTACTTTGTCTGATGAATGAGAACATACGTATGCTTGCCAGTCAAGGTACGTTCGCACCCGTCCGGTAGGGGTCCGCCCCCGCGCCCGACCGGTGCGGCACGCCCCGTGCGAGACCGACGCGGCACAGCCCCCGGACGCGCTACGACCCGGGCGGCGAGAAGCCCCGAAGAAGGCCCCGTGGGCATCGCGGACTCGATGTCAATGAGGCCGGAAAGGGGTTAGATTGTGGGGCGATCCCGGCATTGCCCGCGCGGTAGGAGATGTGATCTTCGTGACCGATGAACCGGCCGGCTCGTCCGTTCCCGAAATCCAGCCGTCGCCCCAGATCGACACCACCGTGCCGCACTCGGCGCGGGTATGGAACTACTGGCTGGGAGGCCAGGACAACTACCCCGTCGACCGCGAGGCGGGCGATCAGTTCTGCGAGGTCTACCCCGGGATCGTCGATGTCGCGCGGGTCGCCAGGTACTTTCTCGCGCGGGCCGTGCGGTATCTCGCCGCGGAGGAGGGCGTCCGGCAATTCCTCGACATCGGCACCGGGCTGCCCACGGTCGACAACACCCATGAGGTGGCGCAGCGGGCGGCCCCGGAGAGCCGGATCGTCTACGTGGACAACGATCCGCTCGTCCTGTCGCACGCGCGGGCCCTGCTGACCAGCACGCCCGAGGGCATGACCGACTACATCGACGCCGACCTGCGCGACCCGGACAGGATCCTCGCGGCCGCCGCCGAGAAACTCGACTTCACCCGGCCCGTCGCGCTCATGCTGATGGGAATCCTCGGGCACCTCCCCGACGAGGAGCAGCCGAAGGCGATAATCGACCGGCTGATGGGCGGCCTTGCCCCCGGCAGCTACCTGGTCCTTTACGACAGCACCAGCGCGAGTGAGGCGAATGCCAAAGCGCTGGAAGGCTACAACGACAGCGGCGCCGTCCCGTACCGGCTCCGTTCCCCGGAACAGGTCGCGCATTTCTTCGACGGCCTGGAATTGCTGGAGCCCGGCGTGGTCCCGCTGCAGTGGTGGCGGCCCGAGGTGGCCCATATCGAGACCACTTTCGAGGTGAATTCGTTCGGGGGCATCGGGCGCAAGTGAGCGAAGGCCGGGTCCGCGAAGACGTGCATCCGGGGCCGGCGGTGCCCCGGATGGTGCTGGGAGCGCGGCTGCGCCGGCTGCGGGAGTCCTGCCTCGTCACCCGCGAGCAGGCGGGCGACGCGATCCGCGCGTCCCACTCGAAGATCAGCCGGTTGGAGCTGGGGCGGACCGGTTTCAAGCTGCGGGACGTCGATGATCTGCTCACCCTCTACGGGGTCGACGACGAGGCCGAGCGCGACACCCTGCTGGCCCTGGCCAGGCAGGCCAACACACCCGGCTGGTGGCAGCCGTACTGCGACCTGATCCCCGACTGGGCGCAGGGCTACATCGGGCTGGAGCAGGCCGCGGACGTCATTCGCACCTATGAGGTCCAGTTCGTCCCGGGGCTGCTGCAGACCGGCGACTACGCCCGCGCCGTGATCCGGCTCGGCCACCGGCCCTCGGTCGAAGAGCTCTGCCGCCGCGTGGAGCTGCGCATGCGGCGCCAGCAGATCCTCACCCGGCCGGACCCCTGCAAGCTGTGGGCCATCGTGGACGAGGCGGCGCTGCGCCGTCCGATCGGCGGCGCCGAGGTCATGCGGGCCCAGCTCCGGCACCTCGTCGAGGTCTCCGGACGGCCCGGCGTCACCGTCCAGGTGCTGCCGTTCCGCGTCGGCGGGCACGCGGCGGCCGGCGGCCCGTTCTCCGTCGTGCGCCTGCCCGAGCGGGATCTTCTCGACGTGGTGTATCTGGAGCAGCTCACCAACGCGCAGTACCTGAACAAGCAGGGCGAGGTCGACTACTACCGGCACGTCATGAACCAGCTGGGGATCACGGCCACGGAGTCGGCCGGGAGCCTGGAGCTGCTCCACACGATCCTCAAGGAGACCTAGCACGGCGGCGGGCCCGGCCGCCGCGCCTTTCGGCCGGACGACCGGGCCCCGCGGCCTGGTCTTCATTGCTCTGCTGTCTGGCGCGACCGGTTCTCAGCCGACCGGTTCGAGGGCCACCGTCCCCTGCTCCGCGGTCGCCGGCTGCTCGGCGGTTGCCGGCTGCTCGTCGGCCGTGGGGGCGACGTCGAGCGTCTCGGGCTCGTCCGCCGGTCGGACGTGCTTGGGCAGCAGGAACGCGATGCCGACCATCACCACGGAGAGCGCGGCGGTGATGAGGAACGCCAGCCGCATCCCGTCGAGCTGGGCGACGGCCTGGGTGGCGCCTTCGGCGATCCGGGACCCGGCGCGTCCGGCCATCACGGTCACCACCAGCGCGGTGCCGAGGGCCGCCGCGACCTGCTGGAGGGTGGCCAGCATCGAGCTGCCGTGCGAGTACAGGTTGGCGGGGAGGGCGCCGAGGCCGAGCGTGAACACCGGGGTGAACGCCACCGCCAGCGAGACCATGAGCAGCGCGTGCAGGCCGAGGACCTGCCAGAACGGCATCGCCGTCGAGATCTGGGTGAGGCCGGCCAGCGCGAGCACGATGCCCGCCGAGCCGGGGATGATCAGCTTGCGGCCGCCGAAGCGGTCGAAGAGGCGTCCCACGCTGGGGCCGATCAGGCCCATCGCCAGCCCGCCGGGCATCACCAGCAGCCCGGTCTCCAGCGGCGTGAGGCCGCGCAGGTTCTGCAGGTAGATCGGCAGCAGGATCATCGAGCCCATCATCGCCATGAACCCCAGGGACATGAGGAGCAGGGAGAGCGCGTAGGTGGGGTGGCGGAGGATGCGCAGGTCCAGCAGCGGGACGTCGCGGCGCTGCAGGCGGAGCTGCCGGACGACGAACACGCCGATGGTGGCCAGCCCGAACACGACGATCGACACGGGGACCAGCTTCCCGGCCTCGCCGAGCCGGCTCAGCCCGTACACCAAGGAGCCGAAGCCGAGCGCCGCGGCGCCGACGCTGAACCAGTCGATGGTGCTGAGCTGCGGTTCTCCGACGTTCTCCAGCCGCGCCAGCCCGCGCCAGGCGATCAGGGCCGCGATCGGCAGCACCGCCGCGAACAGCAGCCGCCACGAGCCGAGCTGCAGGATCAGCCCCGAGACGGCCGGGCCCATCGCCGGCGCGACGGAGATCGCCATCGTCACGGTGCCCATCACCCGGCCGCGGTCCCGCTCCGGGACGACGGTCATCAAGGTCGTCATCAGCAACGGCATCATCACCGCGGTGCCGGTCGCCTGGACGATCCGCGCGAGCAGCAGCACCTCGAAGACCGGCGCGACCGCGGCGAGGGCCGTCCCGGCGAGGAAAACGCCCATCGCGGTGGCGTACGCGCGGCGGGTGGACACCCGCTGCAGGAACCAGCCGGTCACCGGGATCACCGCCGCCATCGTCAGCATGAAGGCCGTCGACAGCCATTGCGCCGCCTGCTCGGTGATGTTCATGTCCGTCATCAGGCGCGGGATCGCGTTGATCATGATCGTCTCGTTGAGGATGACCACGAACGTCGCGAGCACCAGCAAGCGGATCACGGCGGGGGTGCGGCGGCGCTCGGAGGTCGCCGCCTGCGCGTCGGTCTTACCGGTCGGGGGTTCCTGTGTAGTCGTCATGCCGGGGTAGACCGGCGCCGCCACGAGAACTCATCGATCTTCCGCAACTTTTTCTTTGCGTTTTCTGGGGACGGGGGTTGAGCGGCATCAGAGACGGCCGGTCAGGTCCGTCCAGGCGGCGGTCAGGCGGGCGGCGACCTCGGTCAGGACGTCGGCGGGGAAGGTGTACGGCAACCGCAGGTAGCTGTCGTGCGCGCCGGTCGGGTCCATGGTCGCGCCCGGGACGACCTCGACGCCGTACCTCAGCGCCACCTGGGCGAAGGCGTGCGCGTCGCGTCCGGGCAGCTCGATCCAGAGGGCGGACCCGCCGGCGGGCGGCTGGAAGCGCCACTCGGGCAGGTGCTCGGCCAGGAGGGCGGTGAGGTGGTCGAGGCGGGCGCGGAGGACGGCGCCGCGCGCGGCCGCGATCTCCGGGAGGCGGGGCAGCAGCCGGGCGGCGAGCGCCTGGTCGAGGACGGGGCTGCCGAGGTCGGCCAGCGCCTTGTGCCGGGCGAGCCGCTCGATCGTCCCGGCCGGGGCGCGGACCCAGCCGGTGCGCAGCCCGCCCCACACCGACTTGGCCAGCGAGTCCGCGGACAGGACCTCGGCGCCGCGCGGCGCGTACGCGGCGATCGGCGGCGGCCGGGACGCGCCGCCGATGTCGTAGGCGTTGTCCTCCAGGATCGGCACGCCGTGCTCGGCGGCGAGCTCCGCGACCCGGCGGCGGCGTCCCTCCGACATGAGGACGCCGGTCGGGTTGTGCACGGTCGGCATGACGTACAGCAGGTCGGGACGGTGTTCGGCGAACGTGCGGGCCAGTTCGTCCACGCGGATGCCGTCGTCGTCGAGCGGCACCCCGACCAGCCGCGCGCCCGCCGCCCGGAACACGTCGAAACAGCCGGGCCAGCCGGGGGACTCCACCACGACGATCGACCGCCGCCGCAGGTACATCTGCGCGGTGAGCGCGAGGGCCTGGGTGACACCGGTCGTGACCAGCACGTTCTCGGGCGCGGTGGGCAGCCCGCAGGCGGTGAGGCGGGCGGCCGCGGCCTGCCGTAGCGCGGGCAGCCCGTTGGGGTGGTAGCCGGTGTCGCGCATCAGGTCCGGGAGGTCTTCGGCGAGGAGCGCGGCCAGTTCCGCGCCCAGCTCGGGCACCGCGCCCTCCATGGCGTGGCGCAGCGAGATCACGTCTTCCGGGCCGTCGATCAGCCGCTGGATGATCGCCGCGGCCCGTCCGCCAGGGACCCGGCCGTCCGCGCCCGGACGGGACGAGCCCGGCTGCCGCACCACCCGGGTGCCGCTGCCGCGCCTGCTGTCGGCGATCCCGAGCCCGCGCAGCTCGTCGTACGCGGTCACCACCGTCGCCCGGCTGACGACCAGCGCCTTCGCCAGGGCGCGCTCGGACGGCAGCCGCTCGCCGGGTTCGAGCGACCCGTCGTGCACGGCCCGCTGGAGGGCGTGGGCCAGCTTCCGGTACAGCGGCCCCGGCCCGCTCATCCAGTCGCCCAGGATCTCCGCCACCTCGGACGGATCACGAAGGCGGTCGGCCGCGCCGGACGCGTCGCGAAAGCGGTCCACCTGCGGTCCGATTGGCACGGGTTCGCCCGCGTTCATGGCGTCAGGCTAGCCGTAATGCCGCGGCAGGCGGCCGATCAAGGGAGCGGAACAGCCATGAACACCCTTCTCGCCTTCGCCGCGGCGTCCGTCGCGCTCATCGTGATCCCCGGCCCGAACGGGATCTACATCATGACCCGCAGCGCCGCGCAGGGATATCGGGCGGGCCTCGTCTCCGCCCTCGGCGTCGAGACGGGGACGCTGGTGCACATCGCGTTCGCGGTGCTCGGCGTCTCCGCGCTGATCGCGGCCTCACCCGTCGCGTTCACCGTCCTGAAGTTCGCGGGCGTCGGCTACCTGCTGTACCTCGCCGCCCGCACCGTCCTGCGGCGTTCAGAGCTTGACCTCGGCGGCGGGGCGAGCCCGCTCCCGCTGCGCCGGGTGTTCCGGGACGGCGTCGTGGTGAACGTGCTCAACCCGAAGGTCGCGCTGTTCTTCCTGGCGTTCCTGCCGCAGTTCGTCACCGCCGACGCCGGGACGGCCGGGGCGCGGGCGCAGATGATGGTGCTCGGCGCGGTGTTCTTCGTGCTGGCGCTCGTCCTGGACGCGGGCTACGCCGTCGCGGGCGGCGCGGCCCGGCGCTGGCTCGGCCGCCGCTCCGGCTCGACGCACCGCTATGGCTACGCCATCGGCGGCATCTACCTGGCCCTGGCCGCCTACGCGGTGGCCGCCTGACCGTTCTCGCCCGGCGTTGTCTCGTCGAAGATCAGCCAGGTGCGGGTCGAGCGGACACCGTCGACCGTATGGATCCGGGACAGGACGATGTCGCGCAGCGACGCGTTGTCGGGCGTCCGGACCAGCATGATCAGGTCCACGTCGCCGCCGACGAAGGCCAGATGCTCGATGCCGGGGACCTCCCGGAGCTGCGCCGACACCTTCCGCCACGAGTTCTGCTCGATGTTGACCAGGACGTAGGCCGCGGTGCCGAGACCCGCGCGGACGGGGTTCACCCGGGCGGTGAACCCCGTGATGACGTCGTCGGAGATCAGGCGCTCCACGCGCGTGTAGGCGTTGGAGCGGGAGACGTTGACGCGCTCGGCGAGGGCGCGCATGGACAGGCGGCCGTCGGCGACCAGCTCGCGGAGGATCGCGCGGTCGAGGTCGTCGAGGGCGGCCGGCGTTCGTCCAGGGGGGCCGGGCGGCAGCGGCTCTCCGGAAGACATTTGGTCCATCACGCCTCCTGTTGAACGGCCATGTGTCCCGACTTCTGGCAGGGTATTGAGACTTCTGTTCCCATCGGTTCATATTTTTAGCATCGATGGAGTGCGGAGGTGGGGTCGATGACGGGTCGGGCGGAGGCGCTGCTTCCCTCGGCGGAGCCCGTGCGGTTCCTGACCGACAGCGGTGCGGCGGCACGGAAGCGGACGAACTACACGGCGCCCGATACGGAGCTGCTGCGCCGGGCGTACCGGGCGATGGTCATCGGACGGCGGTTCGACGCGCAGGCGACCGCGCTGACCAAGCAGGGGCGGCTGGCCGTCTACCCGTCCAGCCACGGGCAGGAGGCGTGCCAGGTCGGTTCGGCGCTCGTCCTGGACGACGGCGACTGGCTGTTCCCCACCTACCGGGAGTCGGTCGCGCTCGTGACGCGCGGAATCGACCCCGTCGAGGTGCTGTCCCTGCTCAGGGGCGACTCGCACTGCGGATACGATCCGCGGCGCCATCACACGGCGCCGCAGTGCACGCCGCTCGCGACGCAGGCCGTCCACGCGGCGGGCCTCGCGTACGCGGAACGCCGCAAGGGGACGGGACGGGTCGCGCTCGTCTGCGTCGGCGACGGGGCGACGAGCGAGGGCGATTTCCACGAGGCGCTCAACTTCGCGGCGGTGTTCAAGGCGCCCCTGGTGGTGCTGGTCCAGAACAACCAGTACGCCATTTCGGTGCCGCTGGAGCGGCAGACCGCAGCGCCCGCGCTCGCCTATAAGGGAATCGGCTACGGCGTGCGTTCAGAGCGGGTGGACGGAAACGACCCGGTCGCCGTGCTGGCCGTCCTCTCGGCGGCCGTCGAGCACGCCCGGGCGGGCGACGGCCCGTTCCTTGTAGAGGCGCACACGTACCGGCTCGAAGCGCATACGAACGCCGACGACGCGTCCCGCTACCGCACGGAGGCGGAGGCCGACGCATGGCGGCGGCGCGATCCCATCGCCCGGCTGGAAAGCCATCTGCGGCGGCACGGGCACCTCACCGACGCGGACGTCACGGCGTTCTCCGCGGAGGCCGACGAGGTCGCCGAAGACCTCCGGACGCGGATGAACGCCGATCCCGACCTGGCTCCGCTGGGCCTGTTCGACCACGTCTACGGCACCCCGACGCCCCAGCTGGACGAGCAGCGGGCACTGCTCAGCGCCGAACTCCACACCGAGGGGACGCCGTCATGATCACGATGGCCAAGGCGCTCAACACGGCCCTCCAGGACGCCCTGGACGGCGACGAGCGGGTCCTGGTGTTCGGCGAGGACGTCGGCGCGCTCGGCGGCGTCTTCCGCATCACCGACGGCCTCGCCGCGAAGTTCGGCGACGACCGCTGCTTCGACACCCCGCTCGCCGAATCGGGCATCGTCGGATTCGCCGTCGGAATGGCGATGGGCGGATTCCGTCCCGTCGTGGAGATGCAGTTCGACGCGTTCGCCTACCCGGCCTTCGAGCAGATCGCCTCGCACGTCGCCAAGATGCGCAACCGCACCCGCGGACGCGTCGAGCTGCCGCTGGTCATCCGCATCCCGTACGCGGGCGGGATCGGCGGCGTAGAACACCATTGCGATTCCAGCGAGGCCTATTACGCGCACACGCCGGGCTTGAAGGTCGTCACGCCCGCGACGGTCGAGGACGCCTACTCCCTCCTGCTGGAGGCGATCGAAGACCCCGACCCGGTCGTGTTCCTAGAGCCGAAGAAGCTGTACTGGTCGAAGTCGGATGTCGAGCGCCTGGACCGGACGGAGCCGTTCGGCCGCGCCGCCGTCCGGCGCCCGGGCGCCGACGCGACGGTCGTCGCCTACGGGCCGGGCGTCCCGGTGGCGCTGGAGGCCGCCGGGGCCGCCGCGGCGGAGGGCTGGGACCTGGAGGTCGTCGACCTGCGCACGATCGTCCCGTTCGACGACGAGACCGTGGCCGCGTCCGTCCGCCGGACGGGACGCTGCGTCGTGGTCGCCGAGGCCGCGGGCTTCGCGGGCGTCGGGGCGGAGATCGCGGCGCGCGTCCAGGAGCGCTGTTTCCACAGCCTGCTGGCGCCGGTGCTCCGCGTGACCGGATTCGACATCCCCTACCCGCCGCCGATGCTGGAGCAGCACCACCTCCCGGACGTCGACCGGATCCTGGACGCTCTCGACCGCCTGCAGCGCGACGACCAGCCCGACACTCGTTACTTGAACGTGGGTGGTGCGGCGTGAGCGACACGATCTTCCGGCTGCCCGACCTGGGCGAAGGGCTCACCGAGGCCGAGATCCTGGAATGGAAGGTGTCGGTCGGCGACGTCGTGACGGTCGACCAGGTCGTCGTGGAGGTGGAGACGGCCAAGGCGGCGGTCGAGGTCCCCGTCCCGATCGCCGGGACGGTCGCGGACCTGCACGCCGAGGCGGGCTCCGTCGTGACCGTGGGCGCCCCTCTCATCTCGGTGAACGCCGGACCGGCACCCCGGAACGGGGCGGCCGAGCGGTACCGCGAGGAGGAACGGGCGGGGTCGGGCAACGTCCTCGTCGGCTACGGGACGACGACCAAGACCCGCCGTTCCCGTCGTCCCGCGGCTCGTCCTGCGGCGCCGTCGCGCGACGAGGCGCCCCGCGTCATCTCTCCCGTGGTGCGCCGCCTGGCCAAGGACCACGGCATCGACGTGGCCGCGCTCACCCCGAGCGGCCCGGGTGGCGTCGTCCTGCGCAAGGACGTCGAGCAGGCGATCGCCGCCGCGGCGACCCCGGCGGCGCGTCCACTGGAGCCCGCGGCGGATGAAGTGCGCATCCCGCTCAAGGGCGTCCGCCGGACGATGGCGGACAGGGTGTCCCGCAGCCGCCGCGAGATCCCCGACGCGACCACCTGGGTCGACGCCGACGCGACCCGCCTGGTCAAACTCAAGAGGAACATCCAGCGCGCCGACCCCGGCGCCCGCGTCGGGATGCTGGCCCTGTTCGCGCGGATCTGCGTGGCCGGGCTCAGGCGCTTCCCCGAACTGAACGCGTATGTGGACGTCGAGCGGCATGAGATCGTCCAGGTGCCGCATGTCCATCTCGGGTTCGCGGCGCAGACCGACCGGGGTCTGGTGGTGCCGGTCGTCCGCGACGCGCACCGGCTGACGCTGGCCGAACTCGGCGCGGAACTGGCCCGGCTGACGGACGAGGCGCGCGAGGGCCGCCTGTCCCCGGACGACCTCACCGGCGGCACGTTCACGCTCAACAACTACGGCGTGTTCGGTGTGGACGGATCCACCCCGATCATCAACCACCCCGAGGCCGCGATGCTGGGCATCGGCCGCATCACCGAGAAGCCTTGGGTGCGGAAGGGAAAGGTCCGTCCGCGGCAGGTCACGCAGCTCTCGTTCACCTTCGACCACCGGGTCTGCGACGGCGCGGTGGCCGGCGGTTTCCTGCGTTTCGTCGCCGACTGCGCGGAGCACCCCGAAACCCTGGTCACCAACCTGTAGCGCGAGGCGCCAACAAGTTGAGATTGTCAACAGGCCGCCGCAAGGCGGCCTCTCACTCTCGCCTTTCTCCGGGTCATCTCCTCGGTTAAGTGTTGACTTTGTCAACACCTGCGTCGGAAACTGTGCCTCGACATCCCTCCATTCCTTGACCTTCCCCCGTGGGGGTCGTCGCGGCGTGCCTCGCGGCGGCGTCCACCGGTGAAAGCCGAAACCAGGACAAGGAGCTCGCATGACCCCCGAGATGGACCGCCGCCGGGTGCTGCGCGGAGCCGCGGTCGTGACCGCCGGGACCGCGACCGCGGGAATGCTGCCCGCCGGAGCGGCGCACGCCGCCCCCGGCCGTGACCGCGACGCCGACCTCATCATCCACAACGGCCGCGTACTCGTCCTCGACAGGCGTTTCCGCACGGCGGAGGCGGTCGCGATTCGCGACGGGCGCATCCTGGCCGCCGGGTCGGCCCGTGACGTGCGGCGCCACAAGGGACGCCGGACGGAGCTTCTCGACGCGCGCGGCGGCACGGTGCTCCCGGGCATCAACGACTCGCACGTCCACCTCGCCTCGCAGGGCCTGAACGTCCCGCCGTTCAACGTCAACGTGGACACGGCGACGATCGAGGAGCTGGTCGCGGTCGTGCGCACGGCGGCGAGCGAGGCGCCGGCGCCGGACTCGTGGATCCGCGGCCGGGGATGGCAGGAGCTCCGGCTGCCGCGCCCGCCGGTGGCCGCCGATCTCGACCCGGTCTCGGGCGGGCATCCGGTTGTCCTGGGCGACTTCTCCGGGCACGCGACGGCCGTGAACTCGATCGTGCTCCGGCTGGCCGGGATCACCCGCGACACCGTCCCGCCGCCCGGCGGCGTCATCGACAAGGACGCGAACGGCGAGCCCACCGGCGTCCTGCGCGAGACGGCGCGGAACCTGATCAACCGGATCGTCCCGCCGTTCACCCGCGAGGAGCGCTCGCAGGGCATCGACGCCGGGGTGAAGATCCTGCACACCATGGGCGTCACCAGCACCACCGAGCCGGGCATCAACCTGGAGACCCTGGAGCTCTACGCGGAGAAGGCGCGTGCCGGCGCGCTGCCGTTGCGCCTCACCGCCCTGCTGGGGAGCGGCAGCGGCCCGCAGTCGCTGCGCGACGTCCTCGCCGGGTACGAGCCTCTCCGCGACGTCGACCCGCGGACGCTGCGCGTCGCCGGTGTGAAGGTCTTCGCGGACGGCATCCCCAGGTTCAGGACGGCCTGGATGAACGAGCCGTACCCGAACGGCGCGAACGGCAGCCTCACCATCGACGGCGCGTCACCGGACGAGCAGCTCGCGAACCTGCACGAGATGATCGAGATCGCGGTGGCCGCCGACCTGCAGATCGGCACGCACTCGTGCGGCGACGCCACCACCGACGCGGTCGTCGCCGGATACCTCAAGGCCGGCGGGCGGCAATGGCGGCGGGCGGACCTGCGCCACTACGTGATCCACTGCAACTTCCCGTCGGCGCGGACGCTGCGGACGATGGCGCGCCACGACATCGGCGCGAACCTGAACGCGGAGATCCTCTACCTCCAGGGGCGGGTGCTCGAACCGATCATCGGGCGCGAGCTGACGGAGTACCAGTGGCCGTACCGCAGCGCGTTGCAGGCGGGCGTCCAGGTGACGTCGGGTTCGGACGCGCCCGTGGTGCCGCCGCACTGGCTGCGCGGCGTCATGACGGCCATGCTCCGCGAGGGGGCGGACGGCAGCGTCGCGGGCACGGCGGAGCGGATCGGGCTGGCGGACGCGCTCGCCACCTATACCCGCCTGGGTGCTTGGCAGGACCACGCGGAACGCTGGAAGGGCACCCTCGAAACCGGGAAGGTCGCCGACGTCTGCATCATCGACGGCGACATGCTCGGCCGGGACCCGCACGGTCTCGACGACGTGCACGTGACCACGACGCTGGTCGGGGGCCGGGTCGTCTACGAGCGGCCGAATGGCGCCCGTCCGGCCACCGCCGCGACCCCGGCCGCCTTGGCGAGCGCCGCCGCGGCCGAGGGGCACACGTGCGCGGACGGCGGCAAATGCTGCTGCCAGCTCTCCGACGAGATCCTCGGGTAGGTCACCCGCTCACTCGGCGGGGCGGGTGCGGAGGCCGTCGAACGCGACCTTGCACAGCGCGTCGGCGATCTCGTCGGCACCCGCGCCGCCGCGCCGGGGCCGGTACCACTCGATCAGCGAGTTGACCAGGCCGAACAGCAGCCGGGCCGTGATCGCGGGGTCGATGTCGGGACGGATGTCGCCGTCCGCCTCGGCCTCCGCGACCAGCCCGGACACCAGGCGGTCGAACTCCCGGCGGCGCGCCAGCGCCTGCTTCTCCACTGCGGTGTTGCCGCGCACCCGCAGCAGCAGCGTGACGAACGGCTGCTCCGCGACCAGGACGGCGACGCTCGCCCGGACGAGACGCTCCAGCCGGTCGATCGCGCGTCCCTCCACCGCCGCCGCCTCGTCGGAGGCGGCGAAGAGCCCGTCGAGCGCGCGGTCGACGGCGAGCTGGAGCAGCTCGTCCTTGCCCGCGACGTGGTAGTAGATCGCGGACTTGCTGATGCCGAGCCGCTTCGACAGCTCGTCCATGCTGGTGCCGTCGTAGCCGCGCTCGTTGAACACCTTGACGGCGACGCGCAGCAGGGACTCCTTGTCGTAGCCGGGCCGCCCCCGCCGGGTCGCCCGCCCATCGCGCTGGGCGCGCCCGTCCCGCCGGTCGCCTCCGTCGCGGCCGTCCCGCTCGTTGGTCACGGCGGTCATTATCGCAGCGCCCGAGCCTTCTCCGGCGACCGGTTCCGGGGTAATATCCTGACTGAACGGACGGTCGGTAATTCGAGTCGGCCGACGAGGTCGAGGAGGCCCGATGGCTTCGCTTCCCAGCTACGTGTCCGGCGCCTGGCATGTTTCGCCGGACGAGGGCGCCCCGCTCACAGACGCGGTGACGGGCGCGGAGATCGGCAGGATCTCCTCGTCCGGCATCGACATGGGCGCGGCCCTGGAGCACGGGCGCCGGGTGGGCGGCCCGGCGCTGCGGGAGCTGACCTTCCACCAGCGCGCGGTGCTGCTGAAGCAGCTCGGCCTCCGGCTGCGCGAGCACCGCGACGAGCTGTACGCGCTGTCCGCGCGCACCGGCGCGACCCTCGCCGACTCGAAGATCGACGTGGACGGCGGCATCGGCGTGCTGCTGTCGTACGCGAGCAAGGCCAAACGCGAGCTGCCGAACGACACCGTCCTGGTAGACGGGGACGTGGAGCCGCTGAGCAAGGGCGGCACGTTCGCCGGACGGCACATCTGTACCCCGCTGCACGGCGTCGCGGTGCAGATCAACGCCTTCAACTTCCCCATGTGGGGCCCGCTGGAGAAGCTCGCGCCCGCGTTCCTGGCCGGCATGCCGACCCTGATCAAGCCCGCGAGCCAGACCGCGTACCTCACCGCCCGCCTGGTCGAGCTGATCATCGAGGCGGGCGTCCTGCCGGAGGGGACGCTCCAACTCGTCTGCGGAAGCACGGGCAACCTGTTCGACCATCTCACCGAGCAGGACCTGGTCGCGTTCACCGGCTCCGCCACAACCGCGCACAAGCTGCGCACACACCCGATGGTGGTCGGACGCTCCGTCCGCTTCAACGCGGAGGCCGACTCACTCAACTGCTCGATCCTCGGCCCGGACGCGACACCCGGCACGCCGGAATTCGACCTCTTCGTCAAGCAGCTCGTCACCGAGATGACGGTGAAGGCGGGCCAGAAATGCACCGCGATCCGGCGCGCATTCGTACCCGACGCCCTGATGGACGCCGTAACCGAAGCGGCCCGCGAACGCCTGGCACGGGTGACGGTCGGAAACCCGTCCAACCCAGATGTCCGGATGGGCGCGCTGGCCGGGCTTGAACAGCGCGAAGAGGTGCGCCGCCGCCTGAAGGCGCTGCTGGACGCGGGCACCATCGTGTTCGGCGACCCGGAGCGCGTCGAGGTCGTGGACGCCGACGCCGAGCGCGGCGCGTTCATGTCGCCCGTCCTCCTCCGCGCCGACGGCGCCGGACGCGCCGAGCCGCACGAGGTCGAGGCGTTCGGCCCGGTCAGCACCCTGCTGCCCTACGACGGCACCGCTGCGCAGGCGGTCGCGCTGGCCGCCCGCGGGCAGGGCAGCCTGGTCGGCTCGGTCGTCACCGCCGACCCCGGGTTCGCCCGCCGCGTCGTGCTGGGCGCCGCGCCGTGGCACGGGCGGCTGCTCGTCCTGAACCAGGAAGACGCCGCGGAGTCCACGGGGCACGGCTCCCCGCTTCCGCCGCTCGTCCACGGCGGCCCCGGGCGCGCGGGCGGCGGCGAGGAGATGGGCGGGATGCGCGGCGTCATGCATCACATGCAGCGCACCGCCGTCCAGGCCGGGCCGTCCATGCTGTCCGCCATCACGGGCCGCTGGACGCCGGGCGCACCCACCCCGTCCGATGACGTGCATCCGTTCCGCAAGCACCTGGAAGAACTTCGCGTGGGCGACACGGTCGTCGCCGGACCGCGCACTGTCACGCTCGCCGACATCGAGCATTTCGCGGAATTCACCGGCGACACCTTCTACGCGCACATGGACGAGGAAGCCGCCAAAGCGAATCCGTTCTTCGGCGGACGAGTCGCGCACGGCTACCTGGTGCTCTCCTTCGCCGCCGGCCTGTTCGTGGACCCCGAGCCCGGCCCCGTCCTGGCGAACTACGGGCTGGAGAACCTGCGCTTCCTGGCGCCGACCTTCCCCGGCGACGAACTGACCGTGCGGCTCACCGCCAAGCAGCTCACCCCGCGCGAGGACGCCGCCTACGGCGAGGTCCGCTGGGACACCGAGGTCATCCGGCAGGACGGCGCGGTCGTCGCGAAATACGACGTCCTGACCCTGGTCGCCAAGCGGGAGGCCTCATGACGCAAGAGCATTTCGACCGGACGATCGACCGCGACCAGCGCATCGAGCCGCGCGACTGGATGCCCGACGCGTACCGGACGACGATGATCCGGCAGATCGCCCAGCACGCCCACTCCGAGATCATCGGAATGCAGCCGGAGGGCGAGTGGATCACCCGGGCGCCGTCGCTGCGCCGCAAGGCGATCCTGCTGGCGAAGGTGCAGGACGAGGCGGGCCACGGCCTGTACCTCTACTCGGCGGCCGAGACGCTCGGCGCCGACCGTCCCGACCTCACCGGCAAACTGATCTCGGGCAGGCAGAAGTACTCGTCCATCTTCAACTACCCCACGCTCTCCTTCGCGGACGTCGGGGTGATCGGCTGGCTGGTGGACGGCGCCGCGATCTGCAACCAGGTGCCGCTGTGCCGCAGCTCCTACGGCCCCTACGCCCGCGCGATGATCCGGATCTGCAAGGAGGAGTCGTTCCACCAGCGGCAGGGCTACGAGCTGCTGATGACGCTGATGCGCGGTACGGACGCCCAGCGCGAGATGGTGCAGGACGCCGTGGACCGCTGGTGGTGGCCGTCCCTGATGATGTTCGGCCCGCCGGACGCCGACTCGACGCACACCGCGCAGTCGATGGCCTGGAAGATCAAGCGGCACACCAACGACGAACTGCGGCAGCGGTTCGTGGACATGACCGTCCCGCAGGCCGAGGCGCTCGGCGTCACGCTGCCCGACCCGGACCTGCGCTGGAACGCCGAACGCGGCCACCACGACTTCGGCGAGATCGACTGGTCAGAGCTCAAGCGCGTGATCAGCGGCGACGGCCCGTGCAACGCCGAACGCATCGCCGTGCGGCGCGCGGCGCACGAGGAGGGCGCCTGGGTCCGCGAGGCCGCCGCCGCACACGCCGCGAAGAGGGGGACGTAATGGAGAAGGATTGGCCGCTGTACGAGGTTTTCGTCCGGGGCAAGCGCGGCCTGAACCACGTCCACGTCGGCTCCCTGCGCGCCGCCGACGACACAATGGCCCTCCACAACGCCCGCGACCTCTATACGCGGCGGAACGAGGGCGTGAGCATCTGGGTGGTGAAGGCGCGCGACATCACCGCCTCCAGCCCGGACGAGAAGGACCCGTTCTTCGCCCCCAGCGGCGACAAGGTCTACCGGCATCCGACGTTCTACGACATTCCTGAGAACGTCCCGCACATGTGAGGCCGCAATGGCGTTCGACAATGCGCTCGGCGCGATAGCCGAGGACAACGACGAGACCCGCTGGGCGTTCGGTACCGGTTTCCACGACCCGCTCGCCGGCATCGACACGTCCGTCCCGGACGGAATCGACCAGCACGCCTTGGCGTCCTACTGCCTGATGCTCGGCGACGACGCGCTGATCATGTCGCACCGCTTGCAGGAATGGTGCACCCACGCACCGGAACTGGAGGAGGAGGTCGCCCTAGCCAACATCGCACTAGACCTCCTAGGCCAGGCCCGCCTACTCCTCTCCCGCGCCGGCGCCGCCGAGAACGAAGGCCGGGACGAAGACGCCTTGGCCTATTTCCGCGACGCCCCGCAATTCCGCAATGTGGGGCTGGCCGAGGCCGAGAACGGCGACTTCGCACATTCCACCGTCCGCCTCCTGCTCTTCGCGACCTGGCGACTGGCCCTGCTCGACCGCCTCACCGCGTCCCGCGACCCGGTGCTGGCGGCGATCGCCGCCAAGAGCGTCAAGGAGGTCGCCTACCACCGCGACTACGCCGCCCTTTGGACGATCCGCCTAGGCGACGGCACGGACCTCTCCCATGCCCGCACCCAACAGGCGCTGGACGCGCTATGGCCACACACAGGCGAGCTGTTCACGGCCCACAACATCGAGCGCGCCCTGGCCACAGCAGGCGTCGCCGTCGACCCGTCCGACGTTCGCGAAGAGTTCGACACCGTCCTGGACGAGGTCCTGGCAAAGGCCACCCTGCAACGCCCCGATCCCGTCCAGCCGTATCGAGCCGGACGCGACGGCGAGCACTCCGCGCCCCTCTCCGACCTGCTCACCGAATTGCAGAGCGTGGCCCGCGCCCACCCGGGGGCGACATGGTGACCGCCCGCACGATCGCCGAAACGGTCACCGACCCCGAGCTGCCGATGATCACCCTCGCCGAACTCGGCGTCCTGCGCGACGTCAGCGAGGGACCGGGCCGCGTCGAGGTGACCATCACCCCGACCTACACCGGCTGCCCCGCCCTGGACGCGATGCGCGACGACCTCCGCACCCGCCTCACCCAGGCCGGATACGCCGACGTCCAGATCCGCACCGTCCTGGACCCACCCTGGACGACCGACTGGATCACCGAGCCCGGCCGCCGCAAACTACGAGCCGCCGGAG
>NZ_SMKT01000299.1 GCF_004348735.1 Actinomadura sp. KC06 | reverse complement strand
GGTCGTTTGGCCTTAATGGAGAGTTTGATCCTGGCTCAGGACGAACGCTGGCGGCGTGCTTAACACATGCAAGTCGAGCGGAAAGGCCCCTTCGGGGGTACTCGAGCGGCGAACGGGTGAGTAACACGTGAGCAACCTGCCCCTGACTTCGGGATAAGCCTGGGAAACTGGGTCTAATACCGGATACGACCACTTCATGCATGTGGGGTGGTGGAAAGTTTTTCGGTCAGGGTTGGGCTCGCGGCCTATCAGCTTGTTGGTGGGGTGATGGCCTACCAAGGCGACGACGGGTAACCGGCCTGAGAGGGCGACCGGTCACACTGGGACTGAGACACGGCCCAGACTCCTACGGGAGGCAGCAGTGGGGAATATTGCGCAATGGGCGGAAGCCTGACGCAGCGACGCCGCGTGGGGGATGACGGCCTTCGGGTTGTAAACCTCTTTCAGCACCGACGAAGCTAACGTGACGGTAGGTGCAGAAGAAGCGCCGGCTAACTACGTGCCAGCAGCCGCGGTAATACGTAGGGCGCAAGCGTTGTCCGGAATTATTGGGCGTAAAGAGCTCGTAGGCGGTTTGTCGCGTCTGTCGTGAAAGCCCACGGCTTAACCGTGGGTCTGCGGTGGATACGGGCAGACTAGAGGCAGGTAGGGGAGAATGGAATTCCCGGTGTAGCGGTGAAATGCGCAGATATCGGGAGGAACACCGGTGGCGAAGGCGGTTCTCTGGGCCTGTACTGACGCTGAGGAGCGAAAGCGTGGGGAGCGAACAGGATTAGATACCCTGGTAGTCCACGCCGTAAACGTTGGGCGCTAGGTGTGGGGTTCTTCCACGGATTCCGCGCCGTAGCTAACGCATTAAGCGCCCCGCCTGGGGAGTACGGCCGCAAGGCTAAAACTCAAAGGAATTGACGGGGGCCCGCACAAGCGGCGGAGCATGTTGCTTAATTCGACGCAACGCGAAGAACCTTACCAAGGCTTGACATCGCCGGAAAACCCGCAGAGATGCGGGGTCCTTTTTGGGCCGGTGACAGGTGGTGCATGGCTGTCGTCAGCTCGTGTCGTGAGATGTTGGGTTAAGTCCCGCAACGAGCGCAACCCTCGTTCCATGTTGCCAGCACTTGATGGTGGGGACTCATGGGAGACCGCCGGGGTCAACTCGGAGGAAGGTGGGGATGACGTCAAGTCATCATGCCCCTTATGTCTTGGGCTGCAAACATGCTACAATGGCCGGTACAGAGGGCTGCGATACCGTGAGGTGGAGCGAATCCCTTAAAGCCGGTCTCAGTTCGGATCGAAGTCTGCAACTCGACTTCGTGAAGTCGGAGTCGCTAGTAATCGCAGATCAGCAACGCTGCGGTGAATACGTTCCCGGGCCTTGTACACACCGCCCGTCACGTCACGAAAGTCGGCAACACCCGAAGCCCGTGGCCCAACCCTTGTGGGGGGAGCGGTCGAAGGTGGGGCCGGCGATTGGGACGAAGTCGTAACAAGGTAGCCGTACCGGAAGGTGCGGCTGGATCACCTCCTTTCTAAGGAGCACACAACTGGCCAGGGCAGCTCCCGCGTGCGGGAGGGCTCAGGTCGGTGGCCACCTATGACGGCGGATGTTCGTCAGGTGGCTGCTCATAGATGTGGAGCACTGGCTACTCAGCTCACCGCGCGTGTGAGCCGGCAAGTACCGCCCCGGGAGCGATTCCCGGGGAGTGGGAACGGCGGTCTCGGGCGGGTGGTGGGTTGGACACGCTGTTGGGTCCTGAGGAAACGGGCGTCGCCTGGTGGCCTCGGATCGCGGGACCAGTCGCCTCATCCTCTGTATCGGGTGGGGCGGTGCTGGTGGGCCCGGTTGTTTTTTGAGAACTGCACAGTGGACGCGAGCATCTCTGGTGAGAGCTTGATGCCCCTTTTTACCTCCTTGTTCGGGGGTGGGGGGTTGATGGTTCTTATCTGCGATTTGTTTTGATCGTTTTGTGTGTTCAAGTTTTTTAGGGCATACGGTGGATGCCTTGGCATCAGGAGCCGATGAAGGACGTGGGAGCCTGCGATATGCCTCGGGGAGTCGGCAACCAGACTTTGATCCGGGGATTTCCGAATGGGGTAACCTGGCACTCGTCATGGGGTGTCGCCGCCGTCTGAATGTATAGGGCGGTTGGTGGGAACGCGGGGAAGTGAAACATCTCAGTACCCGCAGGAAGAGAAAACAAGAGTGATTCCGTGAGTAGTGGTGAGCGAAAGCGGAGGAGCCTAAACCGTGCGCGTGTGATACCTGGTAGGGGTTGCGTGTGCGGGGTTGTGGGACCATCCGGCTGGGTCTACCAGTCCAGCAAGAAGTTATAAAGCATCGTGATAGTCGAATGGCATGGGAAGGCCGACCGTAGACGGTGAGAGTCCGGTAGGCGAAATTGCGATGTCTTCTGGGTGTGTTCCCGAGTAGCACGGGGCCCGTGAAATCCCGTGTGAATCTGCCACGACCACGTGGTAAGGCTGAATACTTCCTGGTGACCGATAGCGGACCAGTACCGTGAGGGAAAGGTGAAAAGTGCCCCGGTGAGGGGTCGTGAAAGAGTACCTGAAACCGTGTGCCTACAAGCCGTCAGAGCCTCCTCAGCGCCTTTCGGGGTGTTGTTGGTGATGGCGTGCCTTTTGAAGAATGAGCCTGCGAGTTATGGTGTGTGGCGAGGTTAACCGGTGGCGGGTAGCCGTAGCGAAAGCGAGTCTGAAGAGGGCGTATTTTAGTCGCATGCTGTAGACCCGAAGCGGGGTGATCTAGCCATGGGCAGGGTGAAGCGCCGGTAAGACGGTGTGGAGGCCCGAACCCACCAGGGTTGAAAACCTGGGGGATGACCTGTGGTTAGGGGTGAAAGGCCAATCAAACTCCGTGATAGCTGGTTCTCCCCGAAATGCATTTAGGTGCAGCGTTGCGTGGTGCTTGCCGGAGGTAGAGCTACTGGATGGCTGATGGGCCCGACAAGGTTACTGACGTCAGCCAAACTCCGAATGCCGGTAAGTTGAGCGTGGCAGTGAGACTGCGGGGGATAAGCTTCGTAGTCGAGAGGGAAACAGCCCAGATCATCGGCTAAGGCCCCTAAGCGTATGCTAAGTGGGAAAGGATGTGGAGTTGCCGTGACAACCAGGAGGTTGGCTTAGAAGCAGCCATCCTTGAAAGAGTGCGTAATAGCTCACTGGTCAAGTGATTCCGCGCCGACAATGTAGCGGGGCTCAAGCACACCGCCGAAGCCGTGGCATCCGCACCGCAAGGTGTGGGTGGGTAGGGGAGCGTCCTGCAGCCGGTGAAGCCTCCGGGTGATCGAGGGGTGGAGGCTGTGGGAGTGAGAATGCAGGCATGAGTAGCGAGTCACACGTGAGAAACGTGTGCGCCGGATGACCAAGGGTNCCTGGGGCAGGCTAATCCGCCCAGGGTAAGTCGGGACCTAAGGCGAGGCCGACAGGCGTAGTCGATGGACAACGGGTTGATATTCCCGTACCCGCTGGTATGCGCCAACGCCGAACCCTCTGATGCTAACCACCCGAACCGGGTTGTGGGCCTTCGGGCCTGCTGCCTGGGGAGCGTGGGGCCCGAGGGGGTAGTAGGTGAGCGATGGGGTGACGCAGGAGGGTAGCTCAGCCCGGGCGATGGTCGACCCGGGGTAAGCATGTAGCCCGCGCCATAGGTAAATCCGTGGCGCACCATGGGTGAGATGTGATGCCGAGCCGTTTTAGGTGAAGTGAGTGATCCCATGCTGCCGAGAAAAGCCTCTAGTGAGTGTGCCGGCGGCCCGTACCCTAAACCGACTCAGGTGGTCAGGTAGAGAATACCAAGGCGATCGGGTGAACTGTGGTTAAGGAACTCGGCAAATTGCCCCCGTAACTTTGGGAGAAGGGGGACCTTGCCTGGTGATGGAGTTTTCCTCCGGAGCTGGGTGGGGTCGCAGAGGCCAGGGGGAAGCGACTGTTTACTAAAAACACAGGTCCGTGCGAAGTCGTAAGACGCGGTATACGGACTGACGCCTGCCCGGTGCCGGAACGTTAAGAGGACCGGTTACACCCCTCAGGGTGGACGCTGAGAATCTAAGCGCCGGTAAACGGCGGTGGTAACTATAACCATCCTAAGGTAGCGAAATTCCTTGTCGGGTAAGTTCCGACCTGCACGAATGGCGTAACGACTTCCCCGCTGTCTCAACCACAGGCCCGGCGAAATTGCAGTACGAGTAAAGATGCTCGTTTCGCGCAGCAGGACGGAAAGACCCCGGGACCTTCACTATAGCTTGGCATTGGCGTTTGGAGCGTCTTGTGTAGGATAGGTGGGAGACTGTGAAGCCGGCACGCCAGTGTCGGTGGAGTCGTTGGTGAAATACCACTCTGGTCGTTTTGAGCGTCTAACCCGCGCCCGTGTATCCGGGTGGGGGACAGTGCCTGGTGGGTAGTTTAACTGGGGCGGTTGCCTCCTAAAGAGTAACGGAGGCGCCCAAAGGTTCCCTCAGCCTGGTTGGCAATCAGGTGGTGAGTGCAAGGGCACAAGGGAGCTTGACTGTGAGACGGACGTGTCGAGCAGGTGCGAAAGCAGGGCCTAGTGATCCGGCGCCGGCGTGTGGAAGCGGTGTCGCTCAACGGCTAAAAGGTACCCCGGGGATAACAGGCTGATCTTCCCCAAGAGTCCATATCGACGGGATGGTTTGGCACCTCGATGTCGGCTCGTCGCATCCTGGGGCTGGAGTAGGTCCCAAGGGTTGGGCTGTTCGCCCATTAAAGCGGCACGCGAGCTGGGTTTAGAACGTCGCGAGACAGTTCGGTCCCTATCCGCTGCGCGCGTAGGAGAATTGAGAGGGTCTGTCCCTAGTACGAGAGGACCGGGACGGACGGACCTCTGGTGTGCCAGTTGTCCCGCCAGGGGCACGGCTGGTTGGCTACGTTCGGTCGGGATAACCGCTGAAAGCATCTAAGCGGGAAGCCTTCCTCGAGATGAGTTCTCCCACCCTTCGTGGGTGTAAGGCCCCCAAGAGACGATTGGGTTGATAGGCCGGGGATGGAAGCGCCGTAAGGTGTGGAGTCGACCGGTACTAATAGGCCGAGTGGCTTGAACACACACAACGTTCAAACCAGATCGCTGCGTTGAGAGTATTTGTTCGCGTCCCTGTGTGGTTCCCAGAAAACAACCGGAACCGCGATCTTATAAGAGAAAATGGTTTTGTGCCGGACCTGTTGGTTCGGACGCCCCAAGGGTTTGCCCACCCCGCGCTTGGTGTGGGGTGGTGCGTTGGGCGTTCGGTGGTTTTGGCGAAGGGGAAACACCCGGTCCCATCCCGAACCCGGAAGTTAAGCCCTTCAGCGCCGATGGTACTGCACGGGAGACTGTGTGGGAGAGTAGGACACCGCCGGACACATCGTAGAAGGGG
>NZ_SMKT01000298.1 GCF_004348735.1 Actinomadura sp. KC06 | reverse complement strand
GCCGCCCCACCGGGCATGACCGCCCCGCCGGACACGTCGGACCCGCCCCGTCCGGCCGACCCGCCCCGAACCAGCCGCCCGCCGGGCACGGGCCCGTCGCCCGGCGCCGATGAGCCGCCCCGCTCAGATCGACCGCCCCACTCTGATCAGTCGCCGCCCCGACCAGGTCAGCCGCCCCGAGCAGCCCGCTCGCCGCTCAGTTCATGCCCGGATGCGCCGCATCCGCCCCCCGACCCGAGTCCGCACCCTGAGAAGGGATTGGAGACGATGGCCGTGAGGGAACCCCTGACCTATCTTGGCGAGGCCGGACAGCAGATCGGCAGCTCGCTCGACCACCTGCAGGCCGCCCGGGCGCTCGCCGAGGTGCTCGTGCCCCGGCTCGCCGACTTCGCCGCCGTCGAGCTGCTCGAACGCGTCGTCGCCGACTCGGCGCCGCCCGCCGCCGAGATCGACGAGACCACCCAGATGCGCCGCGTCGCGGTCGTCCACAACGACGAGCCCGGACGCTGGGACGACGCCGCCCCCGAGGGCGAGGCGCTGCTCCTGTCGTCCGGGACGCCGTTCGTCCAGGCCATGCGGACCGGACGTCCCGTCCACATCCCGCGCGTCGGCCCCGGGCGGGCCGCCGAGATCGCCGCCTCGTTCGGCGACCGCGACGACCTGCGCCCCCTGTTCACCGGCCGGGCCTTGCTGATCGTCCCGCTGATCGCCCGCGGCCGGGTCCTCGGCACGTTCAAGCTGCTCCGCAAGCCCGACCGGCCCGCGTTCGACGGACTCGACCTCGCCATGGTCGACGAGCTGGGCCGCCGCGCCGCGCTGTGCATCGACAACGGGCGGCTGTACCGGCGCGAGGTCCAGGTCGCCGAGGAACTGCAGCGCAGCATGCTGCCCGACGACCCGCCGGACGTCGCGGGCGCGCGCGTCCGGTACCGCTACCGGCCCGCCGAGCAGGCCGCGAAGGTCGGCGGCGACTGGTTCGACGCCATCCCGCTGCCCGGCTGCCGGCTCGGCATCGTCGTCGGCGACGTCATGGGCCACGGCCTCACCTCCGCGGCGATCATGGGGCAGCTGCGCACCGCCGTCCGCACCCTCGCGGCCGAGGACATGCGGCCCGCGCGGCTGCTGCGCCAGCTCGACGGCCTCGCCCGCCGCCTCGGCGAGGACTACCTCGCCACCTGCCTGTACGCGGTGTACGACCCGGTCGAGCGGCGGTGCACGTTCGCCAACGCCGGGCACGTCCCGCCGGTCCTGGTGTCGCCGTTCGGCGACAGCCGCGTGCTGCCCGTCCCGTCCGGGGTGCCGATCGGGGTCGGCGGCGAGCCGTTCGAGGCGATGGAGGTCCAGGTCGAGGACGGGTCCCAGCTCGTCCTGTGCACGGACGGCCTGCTGGAGCGCCGCGGCCACGACATCGACCACGGGCTCGAGGAGCTGCGCGGACGGCTCGCCGACGCGACCCCCGACCTCGACCTCACCTGCGACACCCTCCTCGACACGCTCGGCGCGGCCACCCCCGCCGACGACATCGCCATCGTGGCGGTCGGGTTCGACGGCATCCCCAAGGAGGACGTCGCCGCGTGGGAGCTCGAACCGGAGGCGAGCGCCGTCCCGCGGGTGCGCGGCGAGGTCGCCGGCAAGCTCGCCGAGTGGGACCTCGAACCGCTCACCGACACCGTCCAGCTGCTGGTCAGCGAGCTCGTCACCAACGCGCTCGTGCACGGCGCCGGCGCGATCGACCTCCGCTTGATCAAGGGCCGGAACCTGCTCTGCGAGGTCTATGACGACGGCGCCGACCTGCCCCGGCTCCGCCACGCCGAGGCCACCGACGAGACGGGCCGCGGGCTCCAGCTCGTCACCCACCTCGCCTCGCGCTGGGGCACGCACCGGGCCGAGCCGGGAAAGGTCGTCTGGTTCGAACACGATTTGCCGATGCCCCACCCGTCCGCCTGACCTGCATGGACAAGGGATTAATGGCGGCGTTGTGAGGCAAATGTCCCGTTGCGACGGATAGTTTCCAACGCCCCCGTGGGCTCTGATCGATATTGTCGACGCTCATCGATGCCCACGGGGGAAACTGTTGGGTGAGATTCTGACGCTGCCCGTCCCGGAGACGCTCTACGGAACCTACGCCGTGGCGCTCGCGGAACCGATCACCGACCCGGCCCGGCTGGCCCACGACGAGGTCGCGCGGCGCACCGAACCGCCGCTGCGCGGCCTCGTCCTCGGCATGCTCGACAGCCCCATGCTGACCCTCGACCAGCGCCCCGCGTCCCAGTTCCCGCCGCTGCCCCGCGACCTGCTCGCCGCCTACGGCGCCGCGCCGCCCGACCTCGCGGCCGTCGACGCCGCCCCCCACCTCCTCGCCGTCAGCGCCGCGTACCGGCCGGGCCGCCCGCCCGCGCACGAATGGGCGGCCCGCACGGTCGCCGGCGCCATCGCCGCCGCGCTGGGCGCGCCCGTCATCGACGTGTTCACCCCGCAGATCCTCACGCTCGGCCACCTCGAACGCTCCCTGCCCGGCCCGGACGGCGCCGTCCGGCTCACCGACTGGATGCTGCTCCCGCACACGTCCGGCCCGCACGGCTTCTACTTCACCACCAAGGGCCTCGCCAGATACGGGCTGCCCGAACTGCAGACGGACGACGTCCCGTCCGGTCTCGTGGAGGCGTGGGGACGCCTCCTCAACGGCCTCGCCCGCCGCGTCCTCGACCTCTGGCTGGACGAGCTGCCCGCCGGCGAGCAGCCCCTCGCCGTCGACGTCCCCGAGATCATCTCCGTGGGCCTGCGGGACATCGCCGCCGCTCAGGGCACCGATGAGCCGCTCCAGCGGGAGGTGGCCGTCCGGCTGCGCCTGGACGAGGACCCGGAGCCGGTTCTCACCGTCCTGCCCGCCCACGGCGGCCCGGACGCCCTCGAAGCCGTGTGCGAGGCCCTCTTCGGCGCACCCGAAAGCCGGCGATGACCTTGCCGATGATCTTGATCTGAGCGCAGGATCGACACCGTGAGATTCGGCCCGCGTGACCGTCCAAGCCCCGAACCCGAGGACTCCGGCCCCCCACAGCCGGACGACAGCGCACCCTCGCGTCCCGGCCCCTACCCGGAAGACGTCCGCGTGGCGGGCGCAAGCCCCGCGGGCGAGACCCCCGCGGAGGGAGTCCCCGCCCCCGAAGACGACCAGCCCGCCTCCGACTGGATCCCCGTCCAGCCGCAGGAGCCCCCGGGCGCCGAGCAGCAACCACCCGAGCCGCCGTCGACCTGGGATGCCGCCTCACCGGCCGACACGTCCTGGACACCCCACGAGCCGCCCGCCGGATCTTCGTGGACGTCCCTGGACCCGCCCGCCGAGACGGAGCCGCCACCGGAGATCCCGCCGTCACGAGGCCGCCACCAGGCGTCCGGCGAGCCGCCGCTGTGGACGCCGCACGAACCCGGCACCGCACCGCCCGCTGTAACGCCGTCATCACCGGAGACCCCGCCATCGTGGGGACGACACGAAGCGGGCCGCCACGAACGCACCACCGACGAGCCGTTCCTCCCAGGGAAGGGACTGACGGCCGAGCCACCGCCCTTGACCACGCCTGACGTGACGGCCCCCGACTCAGGCTGGTCGGCAGCAGTCCCAGAGCCACGCTGGGGAGAGGCGCAAGACCCGCCCGCGCGGCCGGGCCCGATGTCCGACCCCGCCCGCCGCAAGGCGCTGGCGGACGCGTTCGTGGCCGAGTTCGTGAACAGCACCACGTGGCGGGCCACACTCGCCGTCCTTGAGGGGGCGTTCCCTGGCCTGGGCATGGCCACAAGGCTGTCGCGCGAGACCGACGAGCTGTGGCGGACGATGGACGCCGTCGACCGCAAAGCGGCCCCCAAACTCGGCGTCCCCGTGTGGCTGGACGACGCCGGAATGGTCTTCGACCTCAGCGCCCACCTGGGCCCGCGTTCCGTCCGGACTCCTGCCGGCGGTCAGGCGGCCCCACCCCGAGCGTCGAAGCCCTACGCCGGCGCATTCGTGATCGACACTCTCGATCCGCTGCGCTACCACCGGGCGGTGGGCGGCCCGCGCGCACCGCGCGACCTCCCCGGCCAGGGCACACCGCTGCCGTCATCCGCGGAGGACGACGACAGCGGCGTCGTGATCGTCGCGAACCTGACCTCGGCGGGCGTCCGCGTGCTGGACTCCGCGGGACTCTGGCGGTACGCGGGCGAGGTCGTCACGGGAACGCTGCACGAGCCGGCGCGTCCGGAGACCCGGGCCAGGACGCGCAGGGCGCTGTGGGCGCTGCGGCGCGTGGTCTTCGTCGACCCCGACCTCGGGCTCGGCCTGTGCCTGGAGATCGACGCGGCCCGCGTCCCCCGCTGCCTGCTGGCGTTCGGCGTGGACCGCGCGGAAGGAGCGCCGCGCTTCGTCCGCCCCTAGTCGTCGGAGCGCAGCCAGGTCAGGTCGCTCTGCCGGTCGGCGGGCAGCTCGCGGAGCCGGTCCACGAGCTGCCACGGCTCGGCCGGCGGTGCGCCGTCGTCCGGAAGGACGCCGCAGACCAGGGCGCTCTGCGTGCCGACGGCGGTGAACGGCCCGAACCGCGCGACGCCCCCGCCGCGCAGCGCCCCCAGCTCGGTCAGCAACGCATTGAGGGCGGACGAGTCACGCGGGTCGTACAGGCCTCGCACATACGAGAGCAGGTCCTCGGCGAGCACCTCCGGACGGCGTCCGGAAAGGTGGTAGACGGTCCCGCGATAGGCGCCAGTGGCCTGCGCGGAACGCTGATCGCGCACACGGACGCGCAGCCCGTACTCGGCGGCGCACCGCTCGTACGCGCCGGCGAGCAGCGCCTCCGCCTCACCTTCCTCGCTGAGCACGACCCCGGTAACGATGCCTTCCTCGCGGTCGAGGCGGTCGAGCATCTCCTGGTGCAACTCCAGGACGTCCCGCTCCACCGCGTCCAGCGACCGGGCCAGCGCGTGCTGCGCGTCGCGGTCGAGATCGACGCCCGCGAGCTCGCCGGAGATGTCGCCGAACTGCTTCTCCAACCGCTCCACCCGCCCGGTAAGAGCATCGAGCCTGTCCAGAACCTCGCTGGACGGGGCCTCGGGTGGCGGGGGCGGCTGGATCGGGATGCCGGCGGGCTCCGTCGCCTCGTCCACCACCGCCGTGAGCGCCTCGTGCCGCCGCACCAGCTCGGACACCTGGTTGCGCAGTTCCCGCAGCTCCGCCTGCGCCCGGGGAAGCCGCTTGTCGGACGCCAGATACAACTCGCGCCCGCCGATCGCAAGGCACAGCAGGACCAGGATCACGGTGGTCATGGTCACGACGATAACCACCCACGACCCCGTTGGCCGAGACCACAACAGATCTCGTCCAAAAGGCCCCGCATTTTTCCCCCGCCCCCAGACCACAACTCCCCACCAAGA
>NZ_SMKT01000297.1 GCF_004348735.1 Actinomadura sp. KC06 | reverse complement strand
CGCGCACCCGCCGCCCCCGGCACCGGGCGGGTGCCCCCGACCCTTCTTCGCCGCCCCAGGGCCGCGCTGACCAGACGGAGGTGTGCCGTGCGGCGTCTCGCCCGGTACTCGAAGCTTCTGCGGTTTTCCACGGTGTTGTCCTTGCCCGCCACGCTCGCGCTGATGACCGTCGCGGCCGCGGCGGGATCGCCCGGCTGGTTCCTGGTCGCCGCGACCGCCTGCTTCGTCGCCGAGCCGGTCGTCTACCGGCTGTTCCCGGACGCCGACAGACCGCTGCGCTGGGGCGAGCTGAGCGCCGGTGCCCGGGTGCTGATCCGGCAGGGCGCGTTCGTGCTGCTGCTCGTCCAGGCCGGAGACGTCGGCGACGCGACGATCTGGACCGCCGCTCTCGGCTTCTTCGCCCTCGACTGGCTCCGCGCCGGCGCCCTGGTCGGCGCGGCCACGATCCGCCGTGTCAACACGATCCCGTACGTCACCCGCAACCTAGGCGAGGGCGAGCCCGCGTTCCCCGAGGCCGAACCCGCCTGGCACGTGCGCCTGGTGATCCTCATCGAGGGCTATGCCGACGCCCTCCCCCTCCTGCTCGGCACGATCGGCCTGCTGGCGGACGTCCCCGAACTGCTGATCGCCGGTCTGCTGGGCACGGCGGCGGGCACGCTGGCGTCCTGCGCCGCGCAGGTCCCGCACCTACGGCGGATGCGCGGCCTCCTCAACGCCCGCCGCGTCGGACGGGACGTGCAGCGCCGCGTGAGCTCCTATGAGCCCGAGGTCGTCCTCTACTTCACCGGCTTGGCCGTGAACGCCTACCAGGCCAACATGTGGCTGGAGACCATGGAGCGGCTGAACCGCAAGGCGATGGTCCTCGTCCGGACGCCGGAGGTCGTGGACGCACTGGCCCCCACGCGGCTCCCGGTCGTGTGCATCTCGCGGGCCGAGGACGTCATGAACTTCGACTGGTCGTCCGTCCGCGTCGCGCTCTACACCGGCAACACCGGCAAGAACCTGCACCTGCTCCGCGAGCCGGACATCAAGCACGTGTTCATCGGCCACGGCGACAGCGACAAGGACTCCAGCTCCAACCCGGTCAGCAAGGTCTTCGACCAGGTGTGGGTCGCCGGTCCGGCGGGCCGCGACCGCTACCGCAACTCCGACGCGGGCGTCCGCAACGAGGCGATCGTCGAGGTCGGACGCCCGCAGCTCGCGGGCATCGCCACTGGCCCCACCGGCAACGAGGTGCCGACCGTTCTTTATGCGCCGACGTGGGAGGGCTGGGACAGCGAGCACAGCTACTGCTCCCTGCTCACGATGGGCGAGAAGATCGTCGCCGCGCTGCTGGACGAGGGCCAGGGCCTGCGCGTCATCTACCGTCCACACCCGTACACGGGCACCCGGATGGCATCCGCCGCGGCGGCTCACAACCGGATCATCGCCGCGATCGAGCAGGCGAACCGGACGGGGAAGGGCGGGCACCGGGTCGTGACCGGCGCCCAGGCGTCGCTGCACGAGTGCTTCAACCAGTCGGACATGCTCATCACCGACATCTCCAGTGTGATCTCCGACTACATGCCGAGCCTGAAGCCGTACGTGGTCACCAACCCGCACGCGGCCAACGACGTGACGTTCCGCGCCGACTTCCCGTCCGCGTCGGCGGCGTACCTGCTCGGCCCGGACTGCGCGGAACTGGCGGACATCCTCGCCGTCGCCGCGTCTCCCGGCGCCGACCCGCTCGCCGACGAGCGGCGCAGGCTCCGCGGCTACCTCCTGGGCCCCGAGCACCCGGACGCGATGACCCGATTCGCCGCCGCCGTCGACACGCTCGCCGAGGCCGGCCCCAGGTCAGCGCTATACGGGCTCGGCGGCTCTCAGGTTACGGCCGCGTCCGAACCCGCATAGAGTGTCCCTCGCACCCCCGCCCCCGACTGTAGAGGGGCCATGTGAGGCAACCACTGGTGAGCGTGATCGTCCCGGTTCACAACTGCCGGGACACGCTGGGCCGGGCGCTGGGGTCGGCCTTTGCCCAGACCCTCCCCTCCGAACAGGTCGAGGTCATCGCGGTCGACGACGGCTCGACCGACGGCGGCGGCGAGCTCTTGGACGAGCTGGCCCGCGCCCACGCCCGGCTGACGGTCGTCCACCAACCGCCCTCCGGCGGTCCGGGGGCGCCGCGCAACCGGGGCCTTGAGCTCGCGTCCGGAACGTTCGTGTTCTTCCTGGACGCCGACGACGCGCTGGGGCCCGAGGCGCTGGAGCGGATGACGGCGATGGCGGAGCGGAACGGCACCGACATCGTCCTCGGCAAGCAGGTCGGGACCGGCGGCCGCAGGACGCCCCAGGTGTTCGGCGAGACGATCGAACGCACCCACGTCCTCGAACACGGCTCCGACCTCTTCTGGCGCATGTCGATGGCGGCGCTGCAGCTCTTCCGCCGCTCGCTGATCGAGGACGCCGGGCTGCGGTTCGCCGAGGGCGTCCTGTCGCACGAGGACCAGCTGTTCACCGCCGGCGCGCATCTGCGCGCCCGAGCCGTGTCCATCCTCGCGGACTACGACTGCTACTACTGGGCGGCCCGCGAGTCCGGGACGAGCAGCACGCAGATCGGCGGCGCCCGCGCGGCCGACGTCTACGCGATCATCGCCGAGGCGATGGAGGAGACCGCGCGGTACGCCGAGCCGGGCGAGATCCGCGATCAGCTGCACCGGCGCTACCTCGATCAGGAGGTGTTCGGACGGCTGCAGCGGCTGTACCTGGACGCCCCCGACGACGAGCGCGAGATCACCTACACGCGGTGCCGCGAACTGCTGAAGAAGTGGCTCACCCCGGGACTGCTCCAGGAGCTCGTCCCTCTCCGCCGGGTGATCGCTCACTGCGTGCTCCACGACCTCGCCGGGGAACTCGAGACCGTCCTCCGGTTCCACACCGCCTCCGGGCGGCCCCGCGTCCATCTGGAGGACGGGCGCGCCTACCTCGAGTACCCGTTCTTTCGCGCCCCCTCCACACCCATCCCAGACGAGTGTTACGAGTCCCGCGCACCGGTGCGGGTCCGGCACCATCTGACGGAGCTGACCTGGGCGGACGACTCCCTCCGGATCAGCGGCGACGTCCTCCTGCACGACGTGGACAGGGGAAGACCCGTCCTTCACCTGGTGCTGGCCGACGGCGCCGGTTCGCATCAGCGGATCCGGTGCGAGGCCCACCCGCCGAACCGCACCGACGAGGGCCTCGCCGCGTCCTACACCACCTCGTTTTTCCCGGCGCCCGGCTCGTGGCCGGACGGCCGATGGACGGTGCACCTGGAGACGACCCTCGCTGGGCACGCCTTGACGACCCCCGTGGTGAAGCCGAGAGGGTTCACGATGCCGCGCGCCGCCGTCGTCGACGCGGACGGGCGGTGGCGGGTCGTCCGCCCGCTGTCGCCGGGCGCGCGCGAGCCCCTCACGCTGGAGGTCGGCGGCGCCCTCAAGGCCACCGACTTCCGCGATGTGAAGGTCGGCTGGGGGCCGAAGAAGCGGATGTGGGTGCGCGCCGAAGCGCCGCCCATCCTGGGGAACGGTCCCGCGATGAGCGTCCTGCTGCACCTCGCCGGCGACAGCCGGGTCATCCGCGCGGCGCTGGAGGCCGTCCCGGACGATCCGTCCCGGCGGTACGCCGACATCTCGCTCGGGGACGCCCGGCGCGGCTGCTGGCGGGTCCGGTTCGCGATCGACGGCGTCGGCGAGCCCGTCCCCGTGCGCCTCGCGTCCGGGTCCGGCGTCCCCGGGCCGGCGACGGCGTCGCTGGTGCCGCCGCGCCGCCTGCGCGTCCGGCTCGACCGCAAGACGCTGATCGTCCATGTCACCGCGCCGCTGGCGTTCCACGCGCGCCGAATCCGGGCATGGATGGCGCCCGGCGTCGACCCCGGAAAGCACCGGTTATCACCGGCACCCCTACCCTCGTGAACACCCGCATGGAAGGCAACGCATGAGTCACCGGATCCTGCCGAGCGCCCAGGTCGATCCGAGCGCCGAACTCGGAGACGGCACCACGGTGTGGGATCTCGCCCAGGTCCGCGAGAACGCCCGGCTAGGCACGAACTGCATCGTCGGCCGCGGTGCCTACGTCGGCGCCGGCGTACAGATCGGCAACAATGTCAAACTCCAGAACCACGCCCTCGTCTACGAACCCGCCGTGCTGGAGGACGGCGTGTTCGTCGGGCCGGCGGTCGTCCTGACCAACGACCGGGAGCCCCGTTCGGTCGACCCGGACGGCAAGCTGAAGCGCGGCGGCGACTGGGAGGCGGTCGGCGTGCACGTGGCCGAGGGGGCGTCCCTCGGCGCCCGCAGCGTGTGCGTCGCGCCCGTGCGGATCGGCCGCTGGGCGATGGTCGCCGCGGGCGCGGTCGTGACCCGCGACGTTCCCGACTACGCCCTGGTAGCCGGCGTCCCGGCCCGCCGAATCGGCTGGGTGGGCCGCTCCGGCGCCCGCCTAACCCAACTCCCAGACGGCACCTGGCAATGCCCCCGAACCGGCGCCCTCTACATCGAAACCCCCACCGCCGACGCCCCCGAGTCAACGCTCCTAACCGAAAAGAACGCCTAACCCTCAAGCCGCCCAACACTGTCGCCGCACGCGGCCACAGGCTGGTGCGCAACTCGGCCAAACAGAACCGTCGGCGACCTCGCACCGGGTAGCCAACGTAGGCCTAGCAGTACACACCCCTCGGCAAGCAGCCAGCAGAACTACAGGTTCTTCAAATTCTTGCGAAATGCCGAAAGTCGCTGGTGCTAATGATGAGCTTGGGACCATTGGGGTCCTTGCTGTCACGGAGCGCAACGATGTTCGGAGAACCGGCGATCTCAACACAGTTGTCGCCCTCTGCCGTACTCCGCGAAGCTTTGCGCCACAAAGCGACTTCGATGCACGCGTCTCCATCCTCGTGGCTCCGAGACGCCTTGCGCCAGACCGCCTCACTCAAATTCATGTTGCCTCGCCACATTGCTAGGCCAGCATTTTACTCAAAGGTTCTTGAGAACGTTCGTGAAGTTCCAGAAATCGGTACGACTAATGACGATCTTCTGACCTCCCGGATCCTTGCTGTCCCGAATGGCAACGACATCATCGGTCGACGCCATCTCGATACATGCGTCTCCTGACTCATTGCTACGGGAAGCCTTCTTCCAGCGCACCGGATTCAGGTCCATCGTTCCTCAATCACCTTTCTGATCAGCGCACGTGTGTCGTTCGCATTTAGTGCTTCGGCCTGCAGCGTGGCCATAGTCTCATTGACCAGAGCTATCTCAGCCGGAGATGTCGATGTCTCGCCACCGTAAGCCTTCGCGGTGTATACGACCTGCCTCTGGTCAGGCAAGGTGGCTATCATGAAAGTGGCCCAGACATTACGTATGTATCGAATTGGCGCTATCTGTATATTGATTTTATCTCTATAGGAG
>NZ_SMKT01000296.1 GCF_004348735.1 Actinomadura sp. KC06 | reverse complement strand
CCCCGTCGAGCACCCAGCGCTGGAGCCGCGGGGGCTCGGCGGCGGGCGCGGGCGGCTGAGCGGAGGCGGGCGGCGGCGGAGGCCAAGCGGAGCCGGGCGGCGCGGCGGGAGCCGCGGCCGTACCGGGAGCCGGTGACGCCTGCCAAGGCCGCCGACCAGCACCGGTCGGCGCTGCTGGTCATGGTGCTGACGCTGGGGCTGCTGATCGCGGCCGTCGCGGTGACCGGCGGGATGATCGCGTCCTCGATGCGGACGCGGCCGGTGACGCTGGCCTCGCCGCTGCACATCTATCCGGTCACGCAGGTGACCCCGGGGCAGTGTCCGGTCGGGACGCAGGGCATCACCGGTCAGTCCGGCATGGGGCCGACGTGCTACCGGCTGGCGCAGGGGATCGCGATCCACAAGGTCGCCGACATGCGCGTCCAGAAGTCGGGGGCCCGTCCGGGCGGCTACGACGTGGCGGTGACGCTGCGTCCGATCGACCGGGAGGCGTTCGCCAGCCTGACCCGCGCCACGGTCGGACGCGACCTCGCGTTCGTCGTGCGGAACCGGCTGGTCACGCTGCCCCGCGTCGACATGGCGATCACGGACGGGAAGGTCGTGGTGACCGGCCCGCCGAACAAAACGGCCGCGAACAAGCTGGTCAGCCAACTCAAGGGCAAGTGACGGCCTGGCGGTCGGAGCGGCGGCCCCGGCCCCTGTAGCGGCCTCGCCCACTTTGGGCGAGGCCGTTCTTGCTTAGGGAGTCGACCGCCGCGCGTTGCGGGCCTGGCCACAACCGGCACTGTCGTCGACAGGCAGACGCTCCACCTGCGATAACCGGCCACATACACCTAGAAGAAGGTAGTTATGTAATCATGGCGACACTCTTCGAGCATGCGGGCGGGTACGAGGGCCTCCACCGTTTCATCGACGTCTTCTACACGAGCGTCCTGGCCGACCCTCTGCTGCAGCCGCTGTTCGGCGAGGGCGAGCCGACCCACGTAGACCGGCTGACCGCCTTCACGGTCGAGACCTTCGGCGGCCCCGACACCGTCTCCCGTGACATGGGCGGCTTCTCCCACCTAATCGACGTCCACCGCCACCTGAAGATCACCGAGCCCCAGCGGCTTCGCTTCATCGAGCTGTACATGGCGGCCGCCGACACCGCCGGCCTCCCCGCCGACCCCCCATTCCGCCAGACACTCCGCGAACACGTCGAGTTCGGCACCGAAGTGGCGAAGCAGAACTCCCACGCCGAAAGTGACGAAGAGCTCCACCCTCTCCGCGAAGTCCCCCAGTGGGACTGGCCGTCCCAACCAGACTCCGCCTGAGCAGCGCCGACAAGGCAGGCCGGATCGAGTACCCGGATGAGCCGGCTGAAGCCGATCGTCCGGACGCCGAATCCCTCGGCCGTGCCGATCTCGCCGGCCGGCCCCAACTCCGCTGGAGACACCACACCGGAACATCGCGCTGGAGCGCGTGATCGCGCCGGGAAGGCCATTCGTTTGTTAGGGGCGGGGGAGCATTCTTAGCGGGTGGTATGGGGTTCGGCCTGAGGAACCGGCTACCAGGAGGCCGGACGGGGTTGGGAGCAGGGTTGCGCGGGAGTCGTTCCAGCGGGACGGGACGACCGATGAGGTGCGTTCCTTGCCTGTGGACGGGTCGAACGACCGTAGGTGCAGGGTGGTCATGTGCGAGGTGAGGGTGAACACGTCCTTGCCGTCGAAGGTGATGGCCTCGATTGGTCTGCGGCTTTTCTCGGTGGTCCAGAGGTGGCGGCCGTCGGTGAGGCGGTAGCCGGCGAGGGCGTATTCGCCCCGGTCGGTGCGGGTGACGGCCACCAGGGTGGTTCCGGACGCGGCGATCTTGCGGCTTTGGATGACGGCCGAGGGTGACTGGGCGGATGTGTCGATTTCGCCGTTGGGGTCGTCGGTGGGGATTGTTGCGGTGACTCGGCCTTGGGCGTCCAGGATCATGAGGGACTTCTTGCCTCGGGCGTCTGATTCGCGGACGGCGATAATGGGTGGGGTTGCGCTGACCAGGTCGACGGTGGCGTTGCCGACCGCTTGGAGGTCGGTTTTCCACAGGTCGCGGCCCGTTGCCGGGTCGAATGCGCGGACGAGTTGGCTGAAGCCGGTCGTCCGAGCGGCGGGGTTTATTTGGGTGCAACGCTCGCCTATGAGGATCTGGTTGGACGTCCCGGCCAGCCACCCGAAGGAGCAGTAGGGGGACGTGCGGTCCTTTCGCCAGAGCGTCTTGCCGTCGCGAAGGCCGAAGCCCTCGATTGTGTCGCTTGTGCGGTAGGCGCCGGTGGTGCCCGAGATGGTCAGGGTGTCGGCGCCCTTTTCGAGGACGGGTCTGCCGGGCGGGAGGGTTCGGGACCAAAGGGGCTTGCCTGTCGTGGTGTCGATCGCCTGGATCGAGCCGCACCGGCCGGAGCCGGGTTCGTGGGCGATCAGGCCGGCGTTGTTCTCGACCGTCCGGCTCATCGCGCACAGGGTGTCGCGGGCGGGCAGCGGCGAATGCCAGGTCTGGCGGCCGGTTCTGGCCGTGTAGGCGGTCAGGCCGTCGAATTTGGCTCGGACGACTGTGTTGCCGGGCGTCCAGACGCCTTCGGTGTCGGTGTCGGAGCCCCGGTCGTGCGGTGCTGACCAGGTGTAATCGAGCGTCTGGCCGTGCAGGACGTCGAAGAGCAGCCAGCCCGGATAGACGCAGACCGCGGCCGCGACCAGACCGGCGATCCAGGCCGGTCTCGCCTTGTACAGGGCGTAGCAGGCCAGGGGGATCAGGAGCAGGAGCGGGAAGAACGAGAGGGCGAAGATCAGGCCCCAGTGGTTGGGGCAGGGGCCGCGCCGGGTGCCGCAGGAGCCGCCCGACTCGGTGCCGAGGACGATGAAATCCCTGGTCAGGAGGGGTAGGAGCAGGCCGCAGACCGCGGCGGCGGCCAGGCCGATGGCCATCCATTTGATCTTGGACGGTCGTCCGGCCGTCTTCGCACGCGTCATCCCCGTCGCCCCTCCCCACCCGCCTGACCAGCGACGGGAGTATGGCACGGGGCCGCGGAGATCACGTTTTATCCGGGTGAATCGCTACCTGGCCACGATGGGCCAGGCTATGGGGCGCTGAGCCCGGCGCCCGAGGCCTCCTTGACGGCCTCGGCGCGGCCGCTCGATCCGCGGAGCGGCACCTCTTTCAGCGCGAGGACGGCGAGGAAGCCGATGACCGCGACCGGGATGCCGACCAGGAAGACGGTTTCGAGCGAGGTCGTGAACGCGTCCCGCACGATGCTTCTGACCGGTGCGGGCAGCATCTGGATGGCGTCCGGCGAGCCGAGTTCGCCGCCGGGCGACCGCTGGATGCCCGCCGCGCGGAACCCGGACGCGATCTCGCTCGCCACCCGGTTGGTGAGGATCGCGCCGAACGCGGCCACGCCCATCGCGCCGCCGAGGTTGCGGAAGAACGAGACGCCGGACGTCGTCGAGGCCAGGTCGGAGGACGCGGCGGCGTTCTGCGCGGCGAGGATCAGGATCTGCAGGGTCAGGCCCATGCCGATGCCGAGGACGGCGAGGTCCGCGCCGATGACCAGCTTCGGCGAGTCGGTGTGCAGGCGGGACAGCAGGATCATCGCGGCGGTGACGCAGAGCATCCCGGCGGCCGGGAAGATCTTGTAGCGTCCGGTCCGGGTGACGATCTGGCCGGAGCCGGTGGACGTGATCAGCATCCCGATGACCAGGGGCAGCGTCATCAGCCCCGACGACGCCGGGCTCATGCCCTTGGCGATCTGCAGGTACTGCGGCATGTAGATCATCACGCCGAACATCGCCATGCCGACGCAGACCGAGACGACCGAGGACAGCACGAACGTCCGGTTGCGGAACAGCCGCGGCGGCAGGATCGGGTCGCGGGCGGTGCGCTCGGCGACGACCGCGAGCAGGATCAGCGCCACGGTGGCGCCGAGCAGGACGTACGTCCAGGCGGAGTTCCAGGCGAACTGCTTGCCGCCCATCGACAGCAGCAGCATCAGCGTGGCCGCGCCACCGGTGATCGTGAACGCGCCGAAGACGTCGATGCTGGTGTGGCGGTGCGCCTTCGGCAGCTTCAGCACCCGCTGGATGACGAAGAACGCGACCAGCGCTAGCGGGACGCACACGAAGAAGCACCAGCGCCAGCCGAGCGCGTCGGCGTCCACGATGAACCCGCCGACCAGCGGCCCGGCGACGGTCGCGACGCCGAACACCGCGCCCATGAACCCGGCGTAGCGGCCGCGCTGGCGCGGCTCGACGACGTCCCCGAGGATCACCTGGGCCAGCGCGGACAGCCCGCCCGCGCCGAGGCCCTGGCCCGCGCGGGCGGCGATGAGCTGGCCGATGCCCTGCGACAGCCCGGCGGCGACCGACGCGACGACGAAGATCACCAGCGCGGTCTGGAACATCAGCTTGCGGCCCGCGATGTCCGACAGCTTGCCCCACAGCGGGGTCGAGGCGGTCATGGTGAGCAGCGACGCGCTCGCCACCCAGGACAGCTGGTCCTGGCCGCCGAGGTCGCCGACGATCGTCGGCAGCGCCGTCGCGATGACCGAGTTGGAGATCATCGCGGTCAGCATCGCCAGCATCAGGCCGGAGAGGATCTCCAGGATCTGGCGGTGCGTGTACTGCGGTCTCGCTTGCTCTGACGCCGCCGGGCCGTGCGACGCCACGCTCGCTTGAGCCACCCTGCCCCCATGCTGCGCGTGTCCGAAGAATTACCTGTGCTTTGCATGTATCTTATGTAGGCGCTTGTTTACTTGCAACTCGAAGGACACTGGACACCGCCCGTGACCGATCGACAGGATGTGGTGATGCGGCTCAGGGACGAGACCGGACGCCCGGCCTCCGCCGGTGGCGCCGAAGGCGGCGACGCGGCGGCGCGGCGGCCGAAGCGCGACCGGGAGGCGACCCGGCGCCGCATCCTGGACGCCGCCCGCGACCTGTTCGGCGAGCACGGCTACGACGGCGTCACCGTCCGCATGATCGCGGCGCGGTCCGAGGCGAACATGGCCCTGGTCAACCGGTACTTCGGGTCCAAGGCGGCGCTGTTCGGCGAGGTCCTGGCGGGCGAGTCCCTGCTGCGCGAGGTCATCGCCGGGGAGCCCGCGGGCCTGCCGCGCCGCCTCGCCGAGCACTTCGTCCGGCAGATCGACCAGCGCGGGGGCACCGCTATGTCGCGGATGCTGGACCGGTCGGCCGGGCAGCCGGAGGTCAAGGAGATCCTGCTCCACCACCTGGAGGACGTGATCGTCGAGCCGCTGGTCGCGCAGCTGGACGGCCCGGACGCCCGCGCCCGCGCGCTCCTCGCGTCCACGATCATCATGGGCGGCGGCCCCGTCCGGCGCCTCCTCGGCCTCAACGACCTGCGCGCCGCCGACCCGGCCGAGCTCACCGACCGCCTCACCGCCATGTTCACCGCCGCCCTGGCCCCCCACGCCCC
>NZ_SMKT01000295.1 GCF_004348735.1 Actinomadura sp. KC06 | reverse complement strand
GGGTCGGGACGGCGAGGCGAGTTCGCGGTGGAGGTAACGAGGCGTCCCATCTGGCGGTTGCTGTTGCGGGGCCTCGGTGTGTACCTGCCGGGCTGGGAGATGCCGGCGGGTGCGTTGCGCGTCCAGGACGGGTCGGCGGATGGGTTCGGGCCTCCGGCGTACGTGAACGGCGACGCCGGGTTCGGCGTCCAGATCCCCGACCGGCGCAAGGGGCTGGAGCCGGACCGGGAGATCTATGTGCGGGGACGGGAGAACCCGAGCTTCGGCATCGTCGTCGCCGGTCCGGCGGCGGCGATCGGCAGCCGGGTGGTGGACGCGGACGCGCTCATCCGGTTCGCGCGGAGACTGACGTTCGAGGAGCTCTTCGACACGGGCGACGCCGACTCCGTCCCGTACGCGGTGCGCGGCGCGCGGGCGGTGGAGAACGCGGTGTTCCTCGACCGGGCCGCCGGGATCGGGCTGTGCGTGGAGGTCGACCCGGTCACGCGCGCCGTGACGTGCCCCCTGTACGCACGCATCGGCGACCCGTCGGAACGAACCGTCCGCGCCTACGGCACCCCACCGCCCCGCACAACGCCAAACAGAGCCTCGTCGCCCCACGAAGCGCCCCCTCACGGGGCGCCACCTCACGGCCCGCCGCCCTATGGAGGGTCGCATCACGGCGCGCCGCATCACGGAGCGCCGAGGTAAGGCGTTGCCTCATGGCGCCCGGCCTCACGGAGCGCCGCCACGGAGCGTCGCGTCACGGTGCGTCGACTCAGGGCGTTGCCTTACGACGCCTCGTCCACGACGCCTCGTCCACGACGCCTCGTCCACGACGCCTCGTCCACGACGCCTCGTCCACGACGCCTCGTCCACGACGCCTCGTCCACGACGCCTCGTCCACGACGCCTCGTCCACGGGTGCGTCGTCCACGGGTGCGTCGTCCCACGGAGCGTCGGCTGGAAAGCGTTGCTCTGCTACGCCTGGCCTTGCGGAGCGCTGCGTCGTGGAGCGTCGACTTAGGGCGTTGCCTTACGTTGCCTCGCCTCAGAGAGCGTCGCCTCACGGAGCGCACGCGGGAGCGCCTCACGGAGCGCCGCCCTAAGGGCGGCGCGTCACGGGGGTCGTAGCGTGGGGTGCTGGCTCAGGGAGCGTTGCGTTGCGGGAGCGTCGTCTGGCGGAGCGTTGGGTTAGAGGGTGTTGCCTTGTGGTGCCTCGGCTTGCTGGGTGTCTTTTGGGGCGGTGGGTTAGGGGGTGGACCAGGTTGTTAGGTCCCATAGTTGATGGGATGGGAGGCGGCGTAGGCGGAGGGTTGCGGCTACTGGGTCCCAGAAGACTTCGTCGCTTTCTAGTTCCAGGGACTGTGCGGCGGTCAGGACGGCGCACAGGAGTTCGTCGCGTGTCCGGACGGCCATGAGGGGGCCTATCTGCGCTACGGCGCCCGAGCTTTCCGAGAGCGTCCGGAGGAGGGACTTGAGGGCGGCCTCGTCCTCGGGCGGGCGTGCGGGCTCGACGCCTGGCGGGACGCCGGGTTCGACGCGGGCGAGGCCGCGTCTGGCGTCGGCGCCAGGGGCGGACGCGCCGTTGGACGGCAGGTCGGCGCCGGTGGAGATGAGCAGTGCGCTGAACGCGCCCGCGAGGTCTTCGGCGGCCTGGCCGCCGAGGAAGTAGCGGCGCCGCTCCGGGGCGCCCGGCACGTTGCCGTTGGGGCCCTCGGCCGTGCGGAAGCGGACGTTCAGGCGGCTCGACCGCACGCACCGCTCGTACATCTCGACGAGGATGTCGTCGAGTTGCTCGTCGCGGGTCCAGAGGCGTCCGGTGGCGGTGACGGCCTCGCCGTGGGAGCGCGGACGGCCGGTGAGCGCGGCCGTGACGGTGTCGTCCAGCTCGCCCTCGGTGAACTGCAGCAGCTCGGCGACGACGTCCTCGACGTCCTCCAGCGTGCGGGTGAGGGTGCGCTGGAGTTCGAGGATCTCGGCGCCGCCGCGTTCCAGGTCGGCGAGGCGGTCGAGGGCGACCTCGACCCTGCCGTCGGCGGGGCCGCCGCCCGTCCGGGTGACGGCGCGCACGGACGTCTCCACCTCGGTCAGCTTGCGACGCAGCGCGGCGAGGGTGATCCGCTGCTGCTCCAGGTCGCGCAGGCGTCCGGCCTGCGTCCGGAGGAAGTCGTCGGCCTGGTGGACGAGGCCCGCCAGCTCCTCCACCTGCCCGGTGTTCTGCCGGAGCCGGGTGTCGAGGGCGGGCAGCACGTCCTGCTTGACCCGCGACAGCTCGGCGGTGAGCTGCTCGCCCACCGTGACGAGGACGTTGTTCTGCTTCGTGACCTGGTCGTTCAGCTCCTCGATCCGGCGGGAGAAGGCGCTCGCCTGGTTCCGGCTCTGCCTGCCCGCGTAGAGTTCGAGCGCCCCCACAACAAAGCACAGCACCACCAGGACGACCGTCGTCATGGCACTCCTAGGACGTGACGGTGGATGACCGGACCGGGTTTTGATCGCGACCATAACTTACGATCACGCGCGCCGACCGGCACTTACGTAACCGACTGATCTCAGTGGCCGGCCGGTCTCACCTGCCCTTTTCGCGCCATTCCGTAGCCGCCGTTTCGCTCTCGGTCACTGAATTCAGACACAGCCCTCGAATTGCGGCACAGTGGTGGTGACTCTTAGCCCGACGGGGGCGAACCATTTCTTCAGCAGTTCGGCGGCGGTGCCGTCCTGGTACATCTCGGTGATGGCCTTGTTGACCGCCTCGCAGCCGGCCACGTCGGTCTTCCGGATGCCGACGCCGTACGGTTCGTCCGTGAACGGGGCGTTCACGATCCGGAGGGCGTGGCCGCCGCCGGACGCCTTCGCGGCGAGGCCCGCGAGGATCAGGTCATCGGTCGACACCGCGTCCAGCCTGCCCGCCGTCAGGTCGGCGAGGCACTGCGCGTAGCCCTGCGCCTCGACGGGCAGCGCCGGGACGCCCTGTTCGTCGTGGACGCGCGGGAACGACACCGAGCCGGGCACCTTGCAGAGCCGCCGCCCCTTCAGGTCATGGATGTTCCGGATCTTGCCGGCGTCGGACGCGCGGATGAGGACGTCCTGGTGGGCGACGTAGTACGGCCCCGCGAACGACACCTTCACCTTGCGTTCCGGTGTGACGGAGTAGCTGGCGACGACGAGGTCGACGTCGCCGTCCTGCACCAGCTTCTCGCGCGTCGCGTAGCCGGCCTGCTTGAACGTCACGTTCGCGGCGGGGACGCCGAGCCGTTCGGCGATCTCCTTCGCGATGTCGATGTCGAAGCCCTGGAACGTGCCGCCGGTGCGCTCGCCGACGCCCGGCTGGTCGGCGTTGACGCCGATGACGAGGGTGTCCTTGACGGCGACGGAGTTCTCGCCGGCGTCCGCGATGCCGCACGCTGTGACCGCCGTCAGGAGCGTCGCCGCCAGCAGGGCGGCCACCGGGCGACCGCGGGGCCGCCTCACTTCGACCACCGGTACTCCGCCAGGCGGGGGCGGACGCCGATGAGCACGAGCAGCGCGATGACGACTCCCGCGATCGGCAGGACGGCGTACCAGCCGCTCGTCCCGTCGTCGCCGTCCTTCACGGCCTCGTCGAACGACTCCTGGTGGATGCGGGACAGCGCTTGCAGCGACCGGTCGTACCCGGTGAAGTCGGCCGCGAAGGCGCCCCGCGCGGCGAGGGCCTGGTCGCGCTTGCCGGCGTGGACGAGGGTCCGCACCTGCTGGTCCTTCGCCTGGACGCTCTGGTAGTCCTTGAGGATCTTGTTCAGCGCGGTGACGATCTCGGCCTGCCGCTCGTCCGACTCGGTGGGCCGGTTGGCCTCCGTGCCGAGGAAGCCGAGGAAGGGCGCGCGTCCCGGCTCGAACGACAGATCCTTCTGGAGGGCCGCGTTGTACTCCGTCAGATTCCCGGCCTTCAGATAGAGGACGGTCTGCGATTTGCTCAGATAGACCTGCTCGTAGGCGTCCGCCCGTCCGGGGTCGAGCAGGAAGCGGGTTTCGTCGGCGGCCGCGCTGTTGCTGATGGCGCGCGTCCGGGAAAGGGCCAGGATCGAGTCGAAACCCTCCTCCTTGGCCTTGCGGAGATGGTCCGCCTGCCCGGACAGCATCGCGGTGCCCGACACGACCAAAACGAAAGTGCCGAGCGTGGCCGCCGCCAGCGGAATGTTCAGGAGGCGGCGGAAGCGTGCCGCCAGGAACAGCTGGAACGCGACGAGGACGGCGAGCAGCGCAAGGCCCGTGACGATGATCCAGGTCCGGCCCGTGAGGACGGCCGAGCGCTTGTCCTCGTACGTGTGCCGGACGAGGGTGCCGTTGTCGAGCGTCAGGTTGTACGCCTTGGGCAGCAGGTCCAGCTTCATCAGGTCGGTCGCCTGCCGGTACAGGTTGATGACCTGCTGCGACGGCGGCCCGGACGCGTGCCCGGACTGCTGGTCGAGCAGCAGCGCCTGCCCGGCGAGCCGCTCGTAGCGGCCGAGCGCGTCCAGGACGTCGCGGGCGGTGTTGTCCTCGGTCCGCTCGTCGGCGAGCTTCGCGGCCTTGAGCAGCGCGTCGCCCGCCTTCTGCCGGTTCTCGTTGTAGCGGGCCAGGGCCTGGTCGCGGCCGCCGCCCGCCGCGCCGCCGATCAGCAGCGCGTTCGCGAGCTGCGCGTCCATGTCGGTGAGCTGGAAGTACAGATCGCCGGTCGCGACGACCTGCGGGCCCGCGTCGTGCCCGATCACCCGGACGCCCTCGCGGGCGTTCGCGATCGCCCACCAGGACACGCCCAGCAGCGCCACGAGCAGGACGGCGGCCAGCGCCGTCAGCGTCCGGATGCGGGCGGAGGCGGTGCGGGGCACCAGCCGCGCGACGCCCGCCGGGGGTGTTTCGGGCGTCCGCCCGAGCCGTCCCGCCGGGCCGCGGCGCGCGGGCGGGCCGCCCCGCCGCGCGGGCGGGGATGGGGCGGTCTGTCCCGCGTCGGGAACCTGCTGAACGGCCGTCATGTCGCCTCGCCTCGGATGAGCGTGATGGTGGTCCACGCGCCCACGTGGATCCGGTCGCCCTCGGCCACCGGGACCTCCACGTTGTTCGGGATCGGGTCCAGGGACCCGTTCATGCAGGTGCCGTTGGTGGAACCCGGGTCGACGAGCGTCCACGTGCCGTCCGGCTTGGCCAGCAGGACCGCGTGGACGTGCGAGATGCCGGGATCCTCGGGCGGCTCGCGCAGGTCGATCTCGGGCGGGGACGGCTGCGACGAGCTGCGCCGTCCGATGCGGATCTCCCGCCCGGCGAGCGCGATCCGCCGTTCGGGCGCGTAGGGCGGGAACGTGAGCGTCGCCGAGTCGGGGCCCTCTTCGGCGATGACCGAGTTGTAGTAGTCGCGGTCGGCCGTCACGACCGCCGTCCAGGCCGGGGACCCGGGTGTCACGGGCCCTGATTCGGACGGCCCCTGATCCGGTGCCGGAGGTCCTGGCGCCGCCGGTGGCCCCGGCGGAGTCGGTGTTGGCGGGGGCGGAGGGGGAGGCG
>NZ_SMKT01000294.1 GCF_004348735.1 Actinomadura sp. KC06 | reverse complement strand
ACCCGATGGTGACGACGCCGGTGGGGCGGGCGGGCCAGTTCCAGGCGGCGAGGACCTTGACCACGGCGTCCAGCAGGTCGGCGGGGACGTCGGTGTCGTCGGCGGCGAACAGCTCGCGGAGGCGGTTGCCCCAGCCGATGTCGGTGAGGCGGCCCAGGGCGCGGCCCGTCTCGGCCTGGAGCTCGATGCGGCCGGAGACGCCCAGGTCGTCCTTGACGCCGGCGGGCCACATGCGGCGGGGCGCGATGTCGACGCCGGGACGATGCAGGCGATCCCTCGCCTGCGTGGCGCTCTTCTGGGTGACGTCGGCGGACCAATGGCGGCCGGTGCAGTTGTCGCAACGGCCGCAGGGGGCGGCGGCGGGGTCGTCCAGTTGGCGGCGCAGGTACTCCTCTCGGCAGGCGGGAGTGGAGATGTAGTCGAGCATCGCCTGTTGTTCGCGGCGGCGTTCGGCGGTGACGCGTTCGTAGCGTTCGCGGTCGTAGGACCAGGGCCGGCCGGTCGCCGTCCAGCCGCCCTTGACGCGGCGGGCGGCGCCGTCCACGTCGAGGACCTTCAGCATCATCTCGAGGCGGGAGCGGCTGAGGTCGACCTGGGGTTCGAGGGCGCCGGTGGAGAGTGGGCGGCCGGCGGTCTCCAGGACTTCGAGCGTCTGGCGGACGACGTGTTCCGGCGGGAACGCGAGGCTGGCGAAGTAGGCCCAGATGTCGCGGTCTTCCCGGCCGGGGAGGAGGATCACCTCGGCGCGGTCGACGCCGCGGCCCGCGCGTCCGATCTGCTGGTAGTACGCCACCGGGGACTGCGGGGCGCCCACATGGACGATGAAGCCGAGGTCGGGCTTGTCGAAGCCCATGCCCAGGGCGCTGGTGGCGACGAGCGCCTTGAGCTTGTTGTCGAGAAGGTCCTGCTCGGCCTGGAGCCGTTCGGCCTGTTCGGTCTGGCCCGAGTAGGCGGCGACCTCGTGGCCGCGGTCGCGGAGGTAGCCGGCGATCTCGTGGGCGGCGGCGACGGTGAGGGTGTAGATGATGCCGGAGCCGGTGAGTTCGCCGATGTGCTCGCCCAGCCAGGCGATGCGCTGCTCGGCGGTCGGCAGCGTGACGACGGCGAGGTGGAGCGAATCGCGTTCGAGCGGGCCGCGCAGGACGAGGGCCTCGTCGCCGGCGAGCTGCTCGGCGACGTCCTGGGTGACGCGGGCGTTGGCGGTCGCGGTCGTGGCGAGCACCGGGACGCCGGGCGGCAGCTCGGCCAGCAGGGTGCGGAGCCGCCGGTAGTCGGGGCGGAAGTCGTGCCCCCAGTCGGAGATGCAGTGCGCCTCGTCCACGACGACCAGCCCGGCCCCGGCGGCGAGCTTGGGCAGGACGAGATCGCGGAACTCGGGGTTGTTGAGCCGCTCGGGGCTGACCAGCAGGACGTCGACCGCGCCGTCCTCGACCTCGGCGAAGATCTGCTCCCAGTCGCCGGTGTTGGACGAGTTGATGGTGCGGGCGTGGATGCCTGCGCGTCCGGCGGCCTCGATCTGGTTGCGCATCAGCGCCAGCAGCGGCGACACGATCACGGTGGGGCCGGCGCCGCGGTCGCGGAGCAGCCGGGTGGCGACGAAGTAGACGGCGGACTTGCCCCAGCCGGTGCGCTGGACGACCAGGGCCCGCCGCCGTTCGACGACGAGGGCGCTGATCGCCGTCCACTGGTCGTCGCGGAGCCGCGCGTGGTCGCCCGCGAGGGCACGCAGGCAGCGCTCGGCATCGTCCCGGAGCAGGTCTGATTCGGTCATGCGTCCTTGGTACCAGCGCCGCGGAGCCCCCCGCACCAGAACCGCGTTCTGTGGATAACAGGGGCGCTGATTTGGGACGGGTGGGGCGCGGGTAGCCTGCCAGTCAAGATCGGTTTTCCAGCGGGGAAGGAACCTGGGCGGGGAATGGGCGCGGCGGAACGCTTGCGACGGACGTGGCAGGTCCTGATGGACCACACTCCCCCCGAACCGCCCGAAGAGGAACCCGGCGAGGTCGTCGACCCGCGGGCGGTCGACCTCGTCCTGCGCGTGGGCGAACTCCTCCTGGCCAGTGGCGAGACCACCGAGCGCGTGAACGAGGCCATGCTCGGCCTTGCGGTCGCCTACGAGCTTCCGCGCTGTGAGGTCCAGGTCACGCTGACGAGCATCCTGGTGTCGGCCCACCCGGGGAAGGGCGAACCGCCGGTGACCGGGACGCGCGCCATCCGGCGCCGTACGCCGGCGTACTGGCGGCTCACGGCGCTGCACCAGCTCGTGCAGGACGCGTCCATCGGGATGCTGGAACTTGAGGACGCGCACGCGCGGCTCGCGGAGATAAAGAGGGGTCGTCCTCCATACCCGGCCTGGCTCCTGGTCGTGTCGCTGGGGCTCATCTCTGCCTCGGGCAGTGTGCTGACCGGCGGCGGACCGCTCGTGGCGGCCACGGCGTTCATCGCCACCCTGCTCGGCGACCGCGCCGCCGCCGCGCTGGCGCGCCGGGGCATCGCGGAGTTCTTCCAGCTGACGGTGGCCGCCGCGATCGGCGCCGGAGCGGCGGCGATCGTGGTGGCGCTGGGCAGCCCGGGCCAGGCGGCGACGGTCGTCACGGGCGCGATCCTGGCGCTGCTGCCGGGACGTCCGCTGGTCGCCAGCATCCAGGACGGCATCACCGGCGACCTGGTCAGCGCCGGAGCGCGGGTGCTGGAGGTCTTCTTCATGATCGCGGCGATCGTCTCCGGGCTGGGCGCGGTCGTCTACCTCGCGGTCAAGCTGGGCGTGACGATCGACGTCCGGCACCTGCCCACCCCCGCGGCGGAGCTCGAACCGGTCGCGGTCATGGCGGCGGGCTCCATCTCGCTGACGTTCGCGGTGTCGCTCGCCGTCCCCCGGGACGTGCTGACCGCCGCGGCGCTGGGCGGCGGGCTGATCTGGGTGCTGTACGTCCTGGCGCGTGGATGGCACGTTCCACCCGTGCTGGCGGCGGCCATGGCGGCCACCGTCGTCGGCGTCCTGGCGAACTGGCTGGCGCGCAGGCACGGGCAGCCCGTCATGCCGTTCGTCGTCCCTGCCATCGGGCCCCTACTGCCCGGCACCGGGCTTTACAGGGGAATGGTCGAGCTCAACACCGGTTCACCTGAGTCGGGTGTGCTGAGCCTCATCGGCGCCGTTTCCGTTGCCCTCGCGCTGGGCGCCGGCGTCAACCTTGGTGGGGAGCTCGTCCGGGCGTTCCAGCACGTCGGGTTGAGCGCGTCCGGGCGCTGGGCCCGTCCCGCGGCCCGACGCACCCGCGGTTTCTAGCGGCCGTCCTGCGCTCCGTCCGCAGAGCGTCTTCCAGGCGCTCGTTTTGTCGGTGGCGGACGTTACGTTCGCCACATGTACCGACAGGGAGACATCCTGATCCTGCCCGTGCCCGAGGAGGCGGTCCCGCAGTCCGTCCGCGATCTGCGGCCCGCGCTGCGGGACGGACGGGGACGCATGGTTCTGGCGCTGGGCGAGGCCACCGGGCACGCGCACGCGCTGTCCGCGCCCGGGTCGCTGCTGCGCGCGCCCGACCCGCTCACTCCGGACCATCTGCACCTGCCGTCCGGCGGACGGCTGGTCCACGAGGAGCACGCGCCGATCACCCTGCCGAAGGGCTGGTACCGGGTGATCCGCCAGCGCGAGTACGTGCCGGGCACCGTCCGCGTCGTGGCTGACTGAGGGGCCGCCGAGATGCTCACTGCTACAGCACGCGAAGCCCATTACGTGGTCGGCGACTGGCAGTCGGTGGCCTTCGGCACCGGTCCCGCCGACCGAGACCGGGCGGAGGCAGGCGTCGCCGCCGCATACGCAGCCGCCGGTCTGGACGCTCCAGAACGGTACGTGTGGGTGCCCTCCCCCGCGCGCGGGGCCGTGGCGGCGGCCGTCCTGGCCGGGCACGGCGACGCGCTGGCGGCGGCAGGGCTCGGCGAACTGGTCGATCAGGCCAGGGCCGACCTCGGAGGCGTCCTCGCCGGGACGAGCGTGCTCGCTGAGGTGAGGACGCGTCCGTGGGAGGCCGAACGCACCGCGGCCTGCTCCGAACAGGGGCCGGAGCAGTGGCCGCAGGTGTGGGCCGAGACGGGCGGCCTGCTGTGGAACCAGGTCCAGGCGCTGGTCGCGCGTGTACGGGGCGCCATTGGCGACCTTGTAGAGGGCGACGCGACCGACGCCCAGGTGGAGGCGACGGCGTCCCTGCTGCGGGGCGCCACGCTCGACGCCGTCCTCGGTCAGCACGACGCGCCTTGGCTGGCACTGTTCGAGACGCTCGGACGGCTGGACGGCCCACTCGCGGGCCTCGCGGAGGCCGCCCGCGCCACCGGCTGGTGGTGGCCCTACGAGCGGCTGGTGATTCTGTCGGAGCGGCCAGGCGAGCTGCACCGTGACGAGCCCGGACGGCTGCACCGCGGCGACGGCCCGGCCCTCGCCTACCCGGACGGTTTCGCCCTGCACGCCTGGCGCGGCATGCCGATCCCGCCCGATTTCGTCGACACGCTGACCGGTCTCACGGCGTCCCGCATCTCGTCCGAGGAGAACGCCGAGCTGCGCCGCGTGATGCTGGAGATCTTCGGCTACGACCGCTATCTGGCCGAGACGGGCGCGCGTCCCGTCCACCGGGACGAGACGGGCGTCCTGTGGTCGATCGACCTGCCCGGCGACGAACCCGTGGTCATGGTGGAGGTGGTGAATTCGACACCGGAACCAGACGGAACCCACCGGACCTACTATCTGCGCGTCCCGCCCAGCACGCGCACAGCGCGCGCGGGCGTCGCCTGGACGTTCGGTGTGGACGAGGCCGACTACCACCCCGAAAAGCAGACCTGAGCCTACGGACAGCCGGGACGTCCCGGCCCCCGGCGGGTGTCCGTTGGTCGCACTTCCCCAGTCACCAACGGACGCCCGCCCCGCTCCCGCCGCTCAGGGCGTTCATGGCGCTCAGGGCGTCGCGGTCTGCGCCCAGGTGACCTTGCCGCCGGCGGTGGAGCGCCAGCCCCACGACCGTGCCAGCGCGCCGACGAGCAGGAGGCCGCGGCCGCCCTCGGCGTGGAGGTCGACCCTCGGCGCGGACGGCCCCTCCGGGTTGTCGTCCCACACCTCGACCATGGCGGTCGCGTCGTCGGGCAGCGAGACGACGAGCGTGATGGCGGTCGCGTGCCGGATCGCGTTCGTGACGAGTTCGCTGGTGATGAGTTCGAGGTCGCCGTTGACGTCCTGGCGGTTCCAGTCCTCCATGGCGGCGCGCACCGTGTCGCGCGCCGCGCGCACGGCCGCCTCGACCGGCCTGAGCGCGAGGACGAGGTGGGGACGAGGTAAGTGGTCCACAGATCCGCCTAAGTTCCACCGGCTAACGCAAGCATGCGCCCTCTCCCGCGACCGTGCACGGGAACGACCCCAATGACCGCAACCGGCTCCCGCCCCGCCCCCGCCTGTCCCTTATACACATCTTACGCTGCCGACGAACGCCTAAGTGTAGAACTCGGTGGGCGCC
>NZ_SMKT01000293.1 GCF_004348735.1 Actinomadura sp. KC06 | reverse complement strand
CGGCGGGCCTGGGCGGGCCGGGGTGACCAGGCAGCAGAATCCGGTGGCGCCTCCGACCACGAGGCAGCCGGGCGGATCTGTTCCGTCCGCGCCGGGTGGGTCTGGGCCGTCCGCGCCCAGTGGACGGACGGGGCCGAGTTCGGCATCGAGCGGTTCGGCCAGCAGCGGATCGCGGACGCTCGGGTCCGGACGGACGGCGTCGCGCGGCGGGTCACGCGGAACGGGATCGGGCGGGTCGGCGCGGCGCGGGATGCTCGGCGCCGGGCTGGTGGACGTGCCGCCCGTCCCGGCCCGCGACCCGGCCTCGGCGATCATGGAGAAGCCGGAGGTCCCGGAGAACCGGCGGTACTGCAGCCGGTGCGACGAGAAGGTCGGCCGCAGCCGGGACGGGCGTCCGGGACGCACCGAGGGGTTCTGCGCGAACTGCGGGCATCCGTTCTCGTTCACGCCGAAGCTCCACGCGGGCGAGCTGATCGGCGGGCAGTACGAGGTGCTCGGCTGCCTGGCGCACGGCGGGCTCGGCTGGGTGTATCTGGCCCGCGACCACAACGTCAGCGACCGGTGGATCGTCCTGAAGGGGCTGCTCGACACCGGCGACGCCGACTCGCTCGCCGCCGCGACGGCCGAGCGGGCGTTCCTGGCCGAGGTCGAGCACCCGAACATCGTCAAGATCTACAACTTCGTCCGGCACGACGACTCCGGCTACATCGTGATGGAGTACGTCGGCGGCCGGTCGCTGAAGGACATCCTGCTGAGCGTCCGCCGCGAGCACGGCGACGGCGCGGCGCTGCCGCTCGGCCAGGTGATCGCGTACGGGCTCGAAGTGCTGAGCGCGCTCGGCTACCTGCACGGCGTCGGGCTGCTGTACTGCGACTTCAAGCCGGACAACGCGATCCAGTCGGAGGAGCAGCTCAAGCTGATCGACCTCGGCGGGGTGCGGCGGGCGTTCGACGTCGACAGCCCGATCTTCGGGACGCCCGGCTACCAGGCCCCCGAGATCGGCTCGCGGGGCCCGTCGATCACGTCCGACCTGTACACGGTGGGACGGACGCTCGCGGTGCTGAGCTTCCCGTTCCGCGGCTACACGGGACGGCACCTGCGCAGCCTGCCGCCCCGCGAGGAGGTGCCGCTGTTCCAGCGGCACGAGTCGTACCACCGGCTGCTGCGCCGCGCCACGCACCCGGACCCGACCCGCCGTTTCCAGAGCGCCGCCGAGATGGCGGAGCAGCTCACCGGCGTCCTGCGGGAGGTGCTGTCGGCCGAGGACGGACGGCCCCGCCCCGCGCCGTCGCCGCTGTTCGGGCAAGAGCAGCAGACCGCGGGGACGGACATCGTCGGCGGCCTCGGACCGGCGGGCGGCCAGAACGGCAGCGGCACGTCGCACGCGCCGATCCTCGCCCCGCTGGAGCCCGGGGCCGCGGCGGCGGCGCTGCCCGTCCCGCTGGTGTCGGGGGCTGACCCGGCGGCCGCGTTCCTCGCCGGGCTCACCGCCCGCGACCCCGGCGACCTGGCGGCGGCGCTGAGCGCGGCGCCCGTCGCGTCCCGCGAGGTCAGGCTCGCGCTGGTGCGCGTCCGGATCGAGCTGGGCGACCTGGACGGCGCGCACCGGCTCCTGGAGGAGCTCGCCGTCGAGGACCCGGACGACTGGCGCGTCGACTGGTACCGCGGCGTCCGCGCCCTCGCGGACGGCCGCGGCCGGGACGCGAGCGCCGTCTTCAACGACCTGTACGACCTCGCGCCCGGCGAGCAGGCGCCCAAGCTGGCGCTCGCCTTCTGCAACGAGCTGATGGGCGTGATCCCGCAGGCCGACCGCTTCTACGAGACGGTCTGGCGCACCGACCCGACGCATGTGAGCGCCGCGTTCGGCCTGGCCAGGACCCGTCTCGCGACCGGCGACCGGGGCGCCGCCGAACGCGTCCTTGACTCGGTCCCCCGGATCTCCAGCCACTATCTCGCCGCGCAGCTCGCGGCCGTCGCCGTCGCGGTCCGCGGCCGGGGCCCGGCCGACCTGAACGCGCCGACCCTGATCGAGGCGGGCCGCCGCCTCGCGTCCCTCCGGCTGGACACCGAGCGCGCCGCGGCGTTCGCCGCCGAGGTGCTGGAGGCAGCGCTCGCCTGGGTCCGCACAGGCCGCACGCTCCCGGCCGGGGTGCGGCAGCCGATCCTCGGGACCGGGCTGGACGAGCCGTCCCTCCGCGTGAAGCTGGAGGAGACGTACCGCGTCCTGGCCAAGCTCGCCGACGGCGCTGAGCACCGGCACCTGATGGTCAGGCGGGCGAACGCCGTGCGTCCGAGGACGCTGTTCTGACGATGGACGCGGACCAGCACACCCATGCCGGGCTCTGCCGCACCTGCGGCGAGCCCGTCCACGCACGCGACCGCTTCTGCGAGCAGTGCGGCCGTCCCGACCCGACCGCTCCGGACCGCACATGCGCCGACTGCGGGACCGGCGCCATCGGGACGGACGGCTACTGCGACCAATGCGGCTTCCGGCGGCCGAGCGGACGGGAGCATGTCGAGGCCGAGCTGGGCGGGTTCGTGGCGGCGGTGAGCGATATCGGGCTGAAGCGCAAGCGCAACGAGGACGCGTTCACGCTCGCGCCCCTGCCTTCCGGTGCGTGCGCGGTGGTGTGCGACGGCGTCGCGACTGCGCCGGGCTCGGCGGAGGCGTCGCGGCTGGCGGCGGAGGCGGCGGCGTCCGTCCTGGCCGGACGCGTCTCGGTGGGCATGGACCCGGAAGCCGCCACACGCGCGGCGGCGGAACGGGCGGCCGAGGTCGTCGCGAGCCTCATCAAGGACCCGAAGGACCTGGACGGCGCACCAGCCTGCACATTCGCGTCGGCGGTCGTGGACGGCGCGGGCGTCACCGTCGGCTGGGTCGGTGACAGCCGCGTCTACTGGCTCTCGTCCGCCGCCTCGTTCCTGCTCACGCGGGACGACTCGTGGGCCGCGCAGATGATCGAGCGCGGGCAGATGAGCGCGGCGGACGCGTGGGCCGACCGGCGGGCGCACCTGCTGACGGCCTGGCTCGGCGCGGACGCGGGCATCGTCAAACCGCAGGTCGCGGCGTTCCGGCCCGCAGGCCCCGGCATGGTCCTGATCTGCAGCGACGGCCTGTGGAACGACCTGCCGGAGGCGGCGGACCTCGCGGCCGTGGCCCTGAAAGGCGAAGACGGCGAGGCGCGTCCAGAGGTTTCCGGCGGCCGGACGGTCCGCGCGGCGCGGCGGCTGCTGCGGGCGGCGCTCGACGCGGGCGGGCACGACAACGTCACGGCGGTGGTGATCGCCTGGCCGCCGCCGGGCTCGCCGCCGCCGGGAACGAGCAGGGAGCCGGGCAGATGAGCGACGTCCCCGAGTTCACGGTCCGCGTGGACCAGAACGCCTACCTCCCGGCCGGCGGACGCGAGATGCACGCGATCGTGACCGTCGAGGCGCGCTCGTCCAGGGCCGAAGGCACCGGCGCCAGGGCCGGCGGCACCGGTACCGGAGACGATCGAGGACGCGCGCCGGCCGCCGAGGTCATCCTCATCGACACCTCGGGCTCGATGTCGTACCGGGGCAAGATGGCCGCCGCCAAGCGGGCGGCGCGGGCGGCGGTGAACGTGCTGCGCGACGGCGTCCACTTCGCCGTGGTCGCCGGCGCGAACCGGCCGCGGATGATCTACCCGCAGGGGGAGCGGCTCGTCGCGGCGGACGAGACGTCCCGCCGGAACGCCGTGCAGGCCGTCCAGCGGCTGGAGGCGGCGGGCGGGACGGCGATCGGGTCCTGGCTGCTCCTCGCCGACCGGCTGTTCACCGGCTACGACGACGCCGTCAAGCACGCCATCCTGCTGACCGACGGCAAGAACCAGCACGAGACCGCCGGCGAACTGGACGCGGCGCTGCGCGCCTGCTCGGGCCACTTCCTCTGCGACGCGCGCGGCGTCGGCACCGACTGGGACGTCGCCGAACTCCGCAAGATCACCTCCGCGCTGCTGGGCGGGTTCCTGGACGTGCCCGACCCGGCGGACCTGGAGGCCGACTTCCTCGCGATGACCCGCACCGCGATGAGCAAGGAGATCGCGGACGTGTCCCTGCGCGTGTGGACGCCGAAGCAGGCACGGCTCCGGTTCGTCAAGCAGATGGTCCCGGCCGTGGAGGACCTCACCGGCAGGCGGGTCGAGTCCGGGACGCAGACGGGCGACTACCCGCTCGGCGCGTGGGGGGACGAGACCCGCGAATACCACCTGTGCGTCGAGGTCGAGGAGCCGGGCGACGTGGGACGGCAGATGCGGGCCGCGTGGGTGAAGCTCCTCGCGGGCGACGACGTCCTCGCGTCCGGGAACGTCCTCGCCGAGTGGACGGACGACGAGGCCCGATCGACGCGGATCAGCGGACGCGTCGCGCACCACACCGGCCAGTCGGAGCTCGCCGACGCCATCCAGCAGGGCCTGGAGGCGCGCCGGGCGGGCGACGAGGACACGGCCACGGCCCGCCTCGGACGCGCCGTGGTGCTGGCCCGCGAGGTCGGCAACGAGCAGATCTCCGACCTGCTGGACCGCGTGGTGGACGTCGTCGACCCGGCGAGCGGCACCGTGCGGCTGAAGCGGGAGGTGTCCAAGGCGGACGAGATGTCGCTCGATACCCGTTCCGTCCGGACGGTCCGAACCCGCCACGGCGAAGAGCACGAAGCGCACGAAGAACGCGGCGAGCGGGGAGGAGGTTGAGGCCCATGCCGGTCTGCCCGCGCGGGCACACGTCCGAGTCCGCCGACTACTGCGACGTCTGCGGCGACCTCATGCCGGGCGCCCAACGCGCCGAGCCCACCCCGCCATCCGCCCCCACGCAGGCGCCCGAGGCGCAGGCGGCGGAGGCGGCCCCGGCATGCCCGCACTGCGGCACGCCCCGCGACGGCCGTTTCTGCGAGGTCGACGGATACGACTTCGACTCCGGCTCGCTCCACACCGTCCAGCTGACTGCCATCCGGACCGCCGCCCCGACCGTCCAGCCGAGGCCGCTGGTGCCGTCGCAGCGGAGCGGCAGCGGCCCGCACGTCGCGCCGCCCGGCCCGTCCGCGCTGATCGTCGCCGACCGCACGTACTTCGACTCTGTGATAGCGGAGATGGGCCCGGACGCGTCGGCGCTGACCTTCCCGCCGTACTGCCCGGACCGCCGCGTCCCGCTGATCGGCGACCAGGTCAGGATCGGGCGGCGCAGCACGTCCCGCGCCCTCCTGCCGGAGATCGACCTGAGCGTGCCGCCCGAGGACCCCGGCGTCTCGCACCTGCACGCCGTCCTCCTCGCGCGACCCGACGGGACCTGGAACCTGGTCGACCCCGGTTCGACGAACGGCACCACGGTGAACGGCGGATCGGATCCGATCGAGGTGAACGTGCCGGTGCCCGTCGCCGACGGCGACCGCATCCACGTCGGCGCGTGGACGACCATCACTTTGTCCTTGCAGGAAGGCCCGCCATGACGATGACTCCGCCTCACAGCTCATCGGTCCGGCCGGGCCCTGTGTCTTATACACACCTGACGCTG
>NZ_SMKT01000292.1 GCF_004348735.1 Actinomadura sp. KC06 | reverse complement strand
GTCGTACGGCGGGGGCGGACGTCGGGGCCGGTCAGCCGCTCTTGCGGACCTGGCCGGGGTCCGACACCGGGACGCCCTGGATCGGCTCACCGGAGCCCAGCGCGCCGCGGGGACGCTGCGCGCCGCCGTCGGACGCGTCGCGGGCCGGCTTGGCGGCCTTGTCCTGCTCGGCGCCCGGGTCGGCCTGCGCCTGCTCGGATTTGGCGGGCTTGTCGTCGTCATCGTCGTCGTGCAGGCCCTTGGTCTCCGCCTTCAAGATCCGCGCCGACTTGCCCAGCGACCGCGCGAGCGTCGGAAGCTTCGTCGACCCGAACAGCAGCAGCACCACAGCCAGGATGATCAGAATCTCGGTCGTGCCAAGTCCAGCCATGACAATCCTCTTCAGCAGGGTCCTCACGGACGCGGGTCCTCAGGACGATCGTACGCCCCCCTCGGACGGTTGTGACGCACGCGCTTCCTCCAGCCGCGAGAGTTCACCGCGCAGCGCCGACTGTTTCGGGGCCAGCCGCCGCCTGGTGCGCTCCAGTTCACGGCCGAACCGCCGCACGCCGAGCCACACCCGGAACGCGCAGTAGGCGAGCACGGCCAGGCCGACGAAGCCCAGCGACACCGATACCGCTACCCACGCCACGCCCGCAACGGTAGCCGATAAGCCCCCGCCGCCATAGCGCCCCAGCCCCGGGCCCCTGCGGCGGGCCTCCGGGCCGCGCCGCGTCGGGGCTCGGGCCGCGTCGGCTCAGGCCAGGCCGTAGCGGGCGAGGGCGCGGACCGCGTCGTCGCGGATCCCGGACGCCAGCCGTTCGGGCGCCACCACCCGGCCCTGGTCGCCGAGCCGCAGCGCCAGGCCGCGCACCCACCGCGTGTCCGGGGTCCGCAGCACCACCCGCAGCCGCCCCTCCCCCAGCTCCTCCACGGATTCGCACGGGTAGTAGTCGGCGACCCAGCGTCCGCGCGGCGTCAGCTCCAGCGTCACCGCCTCGTCCTGCGGCGACGGGCGGAACAGGCCCGCGTCCACGTCGATCGGCTCCGCGTCGTCCGGGACCTGCGCGGGCACGTCCAGCACGGCCAGGTCGGCGATCCGGTCCAGCTTGAACAGCCGCACCGCCTCCGCCCGGCGGCACCACCCCTCCAGATAGGTGTTGCCCTCGACCACCAGCAGCCGCATCGGGTCGACGTCCCGCTCGGTGTTCTCGTCCCGCGCCGGCACGTAGTACGTCAGGTGGACGCGGCGACCGCGGGCGATCGCGTCGCGCAGCAGGGCCAGGCCCGTCCGCTCCGGGTCCGACGACCCGCTGTAGGCGTCCACCTCCACCGACACCTGGCTGGACACCGCCGCCGCCGCGCCCGCCGCGCTCTCCAGCTTCGCGATCACGCGGCTGAGCGCGTCGCGGTCGTCCAGCCCGGGGATCCCGGCCAGCATCCGCAGCGCCACCAGCAGCGCCGCCGCCTCGTCCACCTTCAGCCGCAGCGGCCGCGCGATCGACTCCGCCTCCGCCACCGTGATCTCCCCGCCCTCGTAGGACAGGTCGATCGGGCAGTACGGGTCGGGGGCGCGCAGCTCCACGCACCACAGCAGGTTCAGGTCGTCGATCAGCTGCTTCTCGGTCACCCCGAACGCTGCGGCGGCCTCGCCGAGCGCCACCGAGTCGCGGTTCACCACGTACGGGACGAGCGCCAGCAGCCGCCCCAGCCTGTCGGTCGACGTCGTCGCCGCGGCCTTCGCGCTCATCGGCCGTTCACCGTCCCATCGATCTCCTCCGGTTCCGGCGGGTGGCCGCCGCCCGCCAGCACCGACTTCAGGTGCTGGATCACCGCCTCCCGCAGGTCCGGCGGGTCGAGCACCACCACGTCGTCGGCGAACCGCACCAGGTACGGCGCGAACCGGTCGGCGTCTCGGAACGTCAGGACGGCCTCGTCCCACTCCCCGTCCCCCGCCGCGCCGTCCTCCACCGGGCGGACGTCGCGCGCCCACCGCCGCGGGCCCTGCGCCGCGCCCCGCCGCAGCAGCACCGTCGCCGGGCGCGGCTCGCTCACCGGGTCGCCCCAGTCGAACGCGATGCGCCGCACGTCCACCCCGTCCGGGACGGCCACCGACCCGGCCGGCCCTTCGGCCTTCACGTCGCCGACGATCCGGCTCAGCCTGAACACGCGCTGCTCGTCGCGGTCGCGGTCGAACCCGACCACGTACCAGCGGCCCCGCCGCGACACCACGCCCCACGGCTCCAGATGCCGCCGCGCCACCGACGTCCGCCCGATGCCCTGGTAGTCGAACGCGACCGGGCGGCCGTCCCGCACCGCCTCCCACAGCGCCGGGAACGCCGGGTCGTGGGTGTTGACCCGCGGCTCGATCCCCACCGCCGTCGTCACGTCCGTCTCCACCCCGGCCGCGCGGAGCTTCAGCAGCGCGCCCGACGCCGCCTCCGCCATGCTCGCCCGCTGCCACACCCGCGCCGCCAGGCCCAGAACCGCCGCCTCGTCCGGCGTCAGATGGACGTCGGGCAGCTCGTAGGCCTGCGGCGGGATCCGGTACCCGATCTCCTCACCGCCGCCGCCCTGCTGGTCGCTGCCGACCTCCAGCGGGACGCCGAGCTCGCGCAGCTCCTCCTTGTCCCGCTCGAACATCCGCTTGAACGCCTCGTCGGAGTCCGGATAGCCGGGCACCGCGCGGCGGATCTGCTCGGCCGTGAGATAACGCCGCGTGGCGAGCAGGCAGACCACCAGGTTGAGCAGACGCTCGGTCTTGCGCCGCGACACTTCGCCACCACCTCTTCGCTCCGTCGGCCCCGGACCGCCCCGGGCGCGCCCGATCGTTCCCGCGCCCACCGCTCAGGACGCTACCGTTTCCCGGTGTGATCCGATGGCGCAAAGGCACAGTCGAGGGCATCCGGCGCGAATGGCCCGGGGCGGTCGAGCTGACCGTCTCGCTCGGGGACGGCGGCACCTGCCGCGCCCTGGCCTACCCCGCCCTGGTCGGACGGCCCGAAACGGGAGATACCGTCCTGCTCAACACTACGGCCTTGGCGATGGGCCTCGGCACCGGCGGCTACGCCATGGTCGTCGCGGTCCCCGACCGGCTCCCGCCCGACCCGTCCGGACCCGGCCACCTCGTCAAGGCCCGCTACACGCCGCTGCAGGCCACCGTCCTCGGCGCCGACGAGCAGGACTCCCCCCACCACGCCGTCCTCCGCGACGCCGACTCCATCGGCGGCATGCCCGTCGTCGTCGCCGACCTGCACTCCGCGCTGCCGCCGATCCTCGCCGCGCTGCTGGCCGAGCGGCCGTCCGCGCGCGTGGTGTACGTCATGCCGGACGGCGGGGCGCTGCCGTCGTGGTTCTCCATGTCCATCGCCCGGCTGAAGGACGCGGGCGCCCTCGCCGCCACCGTCACCGCCGGGCAGGCGTTCGGCGGCGACCTGGAGACCGTCACCGTCCACACCGGGCTGCTCGCGGCCCGGCTCGTCCTGGACGCCGACGTCGCCGTCCTCGCCCAGGGCCCCGGGAACCTCGGCACCGGCACCACGTGGGGCTTCTCCGGCGTCACGGCGGGCGAGGCCGTCAACGCCGCGTCCGTCCTCGGCGGACGGCCCGTCGGGTCGCTGCGCGTCTCCGAAGGCGACAAGCGCGAACGCCACATCGGCGTCTCCCACCACTCCCTCACCGCGTACGGGCGCGTCGCCCTCGCCGCCGCCGACATCCCCGTCCCCGAGCTCGGCGGCGAGTTCGGCGCCCGCGTCGCCGCCGGAGCCGCGCCGCTGGGCGACCGGCACCGGCTCGTGCCCGTCGCCGTCGACGGCCTGGAGGACGTCCTGCGGGCCGCCGAGAAGGACTGGGGCGTCCGGCTGTCCACCATGGGCCGCCGGCTGGACGAGGACCTCGCCTACTTCCTCACCGCCGCGGCGGCCGGACGCCACACCGCCGCCCTCCTCACCTGACGGCGGGCCCGGCCTCCGCTCCCACGGCGCCTGCTCTGGCGGCTCCGGCTTCCGCGGCGCCTGCCTTCGCGGCTCCGGGGTCCACGGCGCCTGCCTTCGCGGCCTCCTCGGCGGTGTAGGACGAGTTGAAGGTGAACGCGCGGGGCGTCGGGCCGTGCTCGCGGATCAGCGCCAGGCGCTCCAGGGCCTCCTCCACGGTCGGGACGTGGCCCGCCGGGATCCACCACAGGACGAGATGCGCCTCCACGTGCCGCCGGAACCACTCACGGCGCCGCCGCATCGTCTCCAGGTGGGCGCTGCGGTAGACGAAGTCCCACAGCGGCTCGGCCGACTCCCACACCGAGAAGTTGATGATCACGTCCTCGCCGGCGGGGCGCATGCCGGTCGCGTCCGGCGCCCCCTCCTCGACCAGCCGCCACACGAAACCGGGCGCGGCGTCGGCGAGCGCGTTGACGGGTTCGAGCAGCGCGACGAAGTCGGCCGTGGCCGGGTCGTCGAGCGGGGCGCGGAGCGTGGCGACGTTGAACTGGGCCAGATGGAACCGGGGGGCGGCGTGATCGTCCATGCGTTCAGTCCAGCACGCCGTCCGCTTCTATGTCAATCTTCATTGTTTTTAGATTTCTCCGCCGCGACGCAGCACCAGCCAGGCCGCGGATCCATCCGCATCCGCACCTGCGACCCCTCCGCCAGCCCCTCAAGCAGCGCCAGGTTCAACCCGCACACAAGCGGCGGGAACTGGTCCGCCACCGCACGAAACGGGCAGTTGCGCATCCGCACCACGCCGCCGTCCTCATCCCGGACGGGCCCGTACCCCCGCGCCGACAGCACCTCCTCGACCCCGTCCAAGCCGCCGCACGACCCGGACGGGCCCCGCAGCGACCTGCCCTTGCGCCGCGCCGCGTCCTGCACCTCCATGTCGAGACCGGCCATCTCCGCCGCCTCCGCCAGCAGGCCCGCCGCCGTCCGGTAGTCCCGCGCCGGCACCGACACCGCCCGCTCCGCCCCCGACACCCGGTACACCTTCGCCGGACGTCCCGCGCCCGGCCCCGAACGTCCCGTCAGCCGCCTGCTGCCCGCCTCCAGCAGGCCCGCCCCGACCAGCTTGTCCAGATGGAACGCCGCGAGCGTCCGCGCGACCCCGGCCGCCTCCGCCGCCTCGTTCCGCCCCACGTCACGATCCTGCGCCGCGACGAACTCGTACAGCCGCCGCCGGACCGGATCCTGCAGCAGCGCGATCGCGTCGATGTCCTCCACCCCGCCATTCTATGAACAACGAGGATCCTAGATAGAGACGGCCCCGATGCCGCGGCGGTCGCGCGCCCTCGGCGCGCGCTCTTAGTGGACGCCGAGGAGGTCGACGACGAACACCAGCGTGTCGTTCCCCCTGATCCCGAACTGCGCCAGCCCCTTCGGCCCGTACCCCAGCGACGGCGGCACCACCAGCAGCACCCGGCTCCCCACCCGCTGACCGACCAGACCCTGATCCCAGCCCTTGATCACCTGACCGGTGCCGATCATCAGCCCGTACGGGTGACCCGCCGACCAGGACGAATTGAACTCCTTGCCGTCCCGCCAGAAATACCCGCCGTACTGCAACGCCAGAAGCCGCCCCTCACGCACCGCCGGGCCGTCCCCCCGCACCAGCGTCCGCACCTGCAGCGCCTTCGGCGGCGCCGCACGCGGCATCGTCACCGACGGCGCCCGCCCCGCCGCCCG
>NZ_SMKT01000291.1 GCF_004348735.1 Actinomadura sp. KC06 | reverse complement strand
GTCGTGGGGCGGCGTGCGCGGGGCCGGGGGCGCCGGCCACGGCGACGGCGGTGACGAGCCCGCTGGTGACGAGGAAGCTTCGCCGGTTCAGCGGGCGTGCGATGTCGGCCATGGGGGTAGCGACCTTTCGGGAGATTCCGGCATCGATCGCCAGAAAGCATCACCCAGGCCGGTGGCCCTTTGGTACCGCAGAAATGACGTCCGCCACAACAACGATGATCTTTTTGGGCGGGGCCGAAAGATCGCGCACAGCGCGGAGAAAAGGATGATAGGGTGGCAACTTACGAGTTGCGCACAAAAATTCCATCCTATGAATAGGAGCGTAGCACAGGCATGGGACTCCGTCAAGCGGACGCTGTCAACCCCGAACGCGAGGAAAATGCGCGGCAGGCCGTGATTCGCACCGAGCAGGAGTACGTGTCCCGCGTGTACGCGCGGCTCGACGTCGAGCGGGAGAAGGCCGAGCGGGCGCTGCGCGAGGGCCCGGCCACGGGCGGCGGGAGCGCGTTCCAGGCCCGGCTGGAGAGCGCCGTCGCCACCGACGAGGCCGCCCGCCGCCTCGCCCGGCTCAGCGGCGTCGAGCACGGCCTGTGCTTCGGCCGGATCGACCACCGCGCCGGCGCGGACGGCCCCGGCGACACCTTCTACATCGGCCGCGTCGGGCTCCGCGACGAGGACCACGAGCCCCTCCTGATCGACTGGCGCGCCGCCGCGGCCCGCCCGTTCTACACCGCCACGCCGGGCGCGCCCGGCACCCTCGCGCGGCGCCGCCACCTGCACCTGCGCCACCGCGAGGTCGTCCGGCTGGACGACGAGGTGTTCGACCTGGAGGGCCTGGACGAGGCCGAGCGCGGCGGCATCGTCGGGGAGGCCGCCCTCCTCGCCACGCTCCGCCGCGGCCGGACGGGCCGGATGAGCGACGTCGTCGCCACCATCCAGGAGGAGCAGGACCTGGTGATCCGCTCGGGGCTGCAGGGCGTGCTCGTCGTCCAGGGCGGTCCCGGCACCGGCAAGACGGTCGCCGCCCTGCACCGTGCCGCGTATCTGCTCTACACGCACCGGGACGTCCTCGAACGGCGCGGAGTGCTCGTCGTCGGCCCCAACGCCACGTTCCTCCGGTACATCGAGCAGGTGCTCCCCGGCCTGGGCGAGACCGACGTCGCCCTGGCCACGGTCGGCGAGCTGTACCCGGGCCTGAAGGCGACCGCCGCGGAGGACCCTGCGGTCGCCGTCGTGAAGGGCGACCTGCGGATGGCCGACCTGGTGCGGGAAGCCGTCCACGACCGGCAGCGCGTCCCGCCGGACGGCCTGCGCGTCACGACCGATGGCCTCACCCTGGTCGTGGACGCCGAAACGTGCGAACGGACACGCGACCGTGCGCGGGGCCTGCGTCTCCCCCACAACGTGCAGCGGCGACGGTTCGTCCACGACCTTCTGGAGGCGCTCGCCGTCAACCGCGCCGAGCAGTACGACCGCATCATGGACGAGCCCCTGGAAGAACTGGCCAAGAACGGCGGCCTGCCCGACTGGCTCCAGGAACTCATCGACGAAGCCGAAGACGAACCCCTCCTGGACGAGACGGAACTCCGCCTGGCCAAGGAGACCCTCTGGCACGATCCCGCCGTCCAGAGCGCCATCAACGCGCTCTGGCCCGAGCTGACGCCCGAGCGGCTCCTGGCCGACCTCTACGCCGACCGAGATTCCCTCGCCCGGCTGGGAACGCGCGCCGGGCTGACGCCCGCCGAATGTTCACTGCTGGATCGTCCGTCCGGTGGCGCGTGGACGATCTCGGACGTCCCGCTCCTGGACGAGGCCGCCGACCTCCTCGGCAAGGACGACTCCGCCGAGAAGGCCCGCGAGCGCGCGGCCGCCGCCGAACGCGCGCGGGAGGCGCAGTACGCCCAGGAGGTGATCGAGTCCGCCGAAACCGGGAACGCCGCGTTGCTCGCCGCGAGCGACCTGCTCTCCGGGAGCGACCTCGCCGACCGCCACCACGACGGCGGCCCGCCGCTCACCACCGCGCAGCGCGCGATGGCCGACCGCGAATGGGTGTACGGGCACGTGATCGTCGACGAGGCGCAGGAGCTCTCCGCGATGGCCTGGCGGACGGTGATGAAGCGCGTCCCGACCCGCTCCCTGACCGTCGTCGGCGACATCGCCCAGACCGGCAGCGCCGCCGGGGCCGCGTCCTGGGGGCAGATGCTCGACCGGTACGTCCCCGGCCGCTGGCGGGAGCAGCGCCTCCTGGTCAACTACCGCACCCCGGCCGCCATCATGAGGGTCGCGGCCCGGGTTCTCGCGGCTGTCGCGCCCGGTCAGACGCCGCCCGAATCCGTCCGCGACGACGGCCCGCCGCCCACCGCGCTCGCCATGCCGGTCGCGGAGCTGCCGTCGCTGGTCCGGTCGGAGCTGTCGAGCATCGCCGCCGGGACGCCCGACGGCATCGGCGGCGCCTTCAAGGAGGGGCGGCTCGCCGTCATCACGTCCGCCGCCCGGCACGCCGCCGTCCTGGACGCCCTTCCGGACGCCGCCGCCGGCGCGACCCCCGAGGCCCTCGACTCCCCCACCGTCGTCCTGACCACCGAGGAGGCCAAGGGCCTGGAGTTCGACTCAGTGATCATCGTCGATCCGGCGGGCGTCCTGACCGCGTCGCCGAAGGGCGGCCAGGACCTCTACGTCGCCCTGACCAGGGCCACCCGGCGGCTGACGGTCGTCCACGACGGCGACCTGCCGCCCCTCCTCGCCGACCTGGCCTGACGCCTCAACTCGCGCCGACGGCTCAGGACGGGGGCAGCTGGATCATCGGCCGCTGCCCCCGCCCGCCGTCCATCGGCGCGTGCGGAAGGCTCGGCGGCCTGCGCACCGGCGGCAGCGGATCGAGCTCGATGACGCCGCGCTCGTCGAGCGCCCTGGCCCAGTGCGCCGCGTCCGGCCGCAGCCCCCGAGGTCGCGCCGCGTCCGCGAACCGCGCCGCCACCTCGCCCGCGACCCGCTCCGGCACACCCGGCACGCACTCGACGGCATCCCCTGGACGCAGCGCGGACGTCCGCGTCAGGACGCGTGCGACGAGAAGGGCCAGCTTGTACCGGTCGGTGTCCAGGTCCGGGCCGGTCGCCGGCTGCTTGGGGTCGTCCCAGTCGGGGGTGGAGGGCTGCTCCAGGACGGGACGCGTCCCCGTCTCGCGGATCCCGTCGCAGTCGAGCAGGAAGACGTCCCCGGCCGGCGACCACAGCAGGTTGTTCATGGACACGTCACCGACCACGAGCCGCTGGGAATGCAGCAGCCGGAACAGCGCCACGGCCCTCCGGACGATCTCCAGCCGTCCGTCCGCCTCCGGAGGAGTGATGTCCCCCCACATCGCCTTCGGCTCGTACAGCAGATACTGCAACTCGCGAGGCCGGGGCTTGGACGCCGTCCGGCCGTAGAACTCCTTCGGGATCTTCCGCATGACGAAGCCCTTGACCTCGCCGCCGTCCAGCACGCGGGCCAGCGGCCACGCCGCCTGCCGCAGCAGGCCGTCCCGGTCGGCCTGGCGCATCTCGCCGGGCAGTTCCACCAGCCGCCGCAGCGCCGCCCCGTTCACGCCGGACGCGAAGTACTCCTTGTAGACGTAGCCGTCCCCTGCGCGGCGCAGATCGCACACCTTGCCCTGCCCGCCGGTGCCGAGTTCCTTCCCCAGTACCAGGTCGCGCAATTGGACGTCGTCGCCGTCCGGCCAGGCCATCGCTCTACCGCCCCCAGACGCATATGGCCGAACGGTCGTCGCCGTACGACTTCGCGCGGAATGCCAACTGCCATCCGAATTCCAGGATCCCGGGCACGGGGCCGGTGCTCCACCATTTGACGAGCTGCGCCTTCACCTCGTCGTTGTGCATCGGGTTCGAGAGCCCGTCCGTGCACAGGACGAGCACGTCATCGTTCCCGAGCAGCACCGCGCCGACTTCGACCGCGCCGGGATTCCCGGGCAGCGCGTTGGTGCCGGAACCCTGGACGGCCTCGTCCTTGTGGGCGTCCTCGAAACACTCCAGGAAAAGGCCGTCGCGCAGCATGTAGGCCGTGCTGTCCCCGACGCGCAGCACCACGCCCCTGCGCGGCCGGTCCGGGGGCGTGAGTTCGACGACGGCGGCGACGAGGGTGGTCGACAGGGTCTCGGCGCCGATCCCCCGGGTGCGGGCGTCGGCGAGCATCCCGGAGACCACGCGTCCCAGGACGTCCTGGGCAGCGGCGGCGGGGTCGTCCCACAGCCCGGCGCCGCGTCCGGTCTCCTCGCGGAGCAGGCGGCAGGCCAGGGCGGATCCCAGGTGCGAGTTGGGCTGGCTGCCGAGACCGTCCGCGACGCAGCAGAGCAGCGCGTCCGTCCCGTCCAGGGTCAGCGGCCAGAGGGCGGCGGTGTCCTGGCGGGGCTCGGTCAGGTACCGGTGGTCGTCGCCGCGGAGGGAGGCGGCGCGGACGGTCAGTCCGTCGAAGTCCGCGCCGTCCAGCACCGTGTCCGCAACGGCCTCGGGGAGCCGCGGAAGCCTTCGCGCGACGCCGCCCTTCGGATGCGGCCGCCGGTACTCGGGCGGCGGAGCGAAGACCGCCTCCCCCGACGGCGGCGGGACGGCTTCGTCGTCCACGCGCACGGGCTGCACCGGCGGCTCCGGGGGCGGCACCCATCGCATGAGAGGCCGCGGCACGTCACCGGCGGCCTGCCGTCCGGCGCCGGGCGGCGCCGTGACCGGCGGGGTCTCCTCCGTTACGGACACCGCCTCGTCGGTGTGGCGGCGCCAGGAGTCGTCATCCGGGCTCTCCGGTCCGGGACGGCGATCAGATGACATCGGCCGGAAGCGTGGTGAAGCCGGGCACGTCGTTCGGCATCTGCAGGCTCATGCCGCCGTTGGCGTCGGCGCTGCTCCCGGAACGGACGATGGAACGGATCAGCGACTGGGCGAACTCCTGCAGCGCCTCGGCGACGCCGAACTCCTTCTTGGCGATGAAGGCCCGGAATGTGGCGACGCTCTGCAGGGTCTGCTGGTCGACCTGGCCGAAGCCGAACGCGAGGATGTGCGGGTGCGGCCCCCAGGACGGGTCCGTGACGCGCTTGTGCGCCGAGGCCCAGTCGGCGGAGTCGTTGGGCTGGCCGTCGGTGAGGAAGAACACGGCGGGGCGGAGGACCTGGTGGCCGTCGCCCTTGAGCCGTTTGACGTCCTGCCCGATGGTGTCCCGCAAGAGGTCGAAGACCTTTCCGTAGGTGGTGCCGCCGCCGGCCGTCATCGCGGGGATCGACGTGACGTTGCTCAGGTCGGACAGCGGCAGCAGCACCTGCGGCTCATGGTTGAAGCTGATGAGGCAGAAGCGCGTCTTGTCCGCCACGACCGGGTTGCTGCCGATCGCCTGGTGGAGTTCGGGAAGCGATTTGTTGATCTCGTTGATGGGCTCGCCCGTCATCGACGCCGACTCATCGCACACCAGGTAGAAGGGCAGGATCTGCTCGCTCATGCGTGGCTCCCCGGGGACGGTTCTCGTGGAATGGGTCAGTTCTTGTGGAAGAGGTAGATGTTGAGCATCACTTCTCCGCCGGACGCTCCGAGGAGCTGGAAGTCGCGGGTGGCGACGTCGGCGAAGAGCGTGGCGTCGGCTCTTTTCAGCAGTGCGTTGACGTCGTGCGCGAAGGCTTCGCCGCCGTTGTGCTGGGCGCCGAACGTCAGCACGATGCCCGCTTTGCGTCCGCGCAGGCCGGGCTCCGCCCGGATGGCGCGGCGCAGGGCCTCGACGGCGCCGCGGCTTCCGTCCTTGGCGTCGCCGGCGTCGACGGTGAGGGTGACCTCCACGAACCGGCGCTCCAGCGC
>NZ_SMKT01000290.1 GCF_004348735.1 Actinomadura sp. KC06 | reverse complement strand
GCCTCACGGCGCCTCCCCCGCCGTCCACCCGGAGTCGATGACCGCCGAGCTCGACCCCGCCGACGAGGAGTACCTCGCCTGCCTCGCCGACACACTCTGGCCCGACGACGAGTACCTGGAACCCGAGCACACCACCGACGGCGAAGAAGAACCCGGCAGCAACGGCAGGCGCCTCTAGCCCGGCCCCGCGCGGCCAGGGGATTCTCCCGGTCTATTCGGCGGGGAGGGGTTCTCCTGTCTCCAGGAGGGTCTTGAGGCCGGACAGGACGTGCGGCCAGCCGTGGCGGCACATGTCCAGGAGGGCGTCGCCCGCCTCGTGGACGACCGTCAGCTTGACCGTCTCGCCGGACGGTTCGATGTCGAAGGTGACCTTGGAACGGGGTTCGGCCAGGAGTTTCGCGCGCGTGTCCTCGTCCACGCCCACGGCCTTCGCCCATTCCGGGGTGAAGGTGTGCCAGGTGTAGGCGAGGCGGCGGGGCGGGTCGGCTTCGAGGACGACCTGCTCCGGGTCGGCCATCGTCGCGTTCTCCTCGTGCCAGGAGATGGTGGAGCCGGGCGTCCAGTCGGTCTCGAAGGCGACGCCCCAGTAGCGGCGGGTGAAGGCCGGGTCGGTCAGCGCCTGCCAGAGCCGCTCGGGCGTGGTGCGGATGTAGGTGGTGTAGACGAATTCGCTCATCGGGTCCTGCTCCAATGCGGTCTTCAGGTCGGCGAGCGCGTTCGCCCGCTCGCGGTCGTACCGGCTCATCCACCGGTCGGCGATGGCGTTGATCGGGGCGGCGTTCAGGTAGTGGAGCTTCTCGCGTCCCCGGCGCATGGTGGTCACCAGGTTCGCGTCCTCCAGCACGGCGAGGTGCTTGCTGACCGACTGCCGGGCCATGTCCAGCCCGGCGCACAGCTCCCGGAGGGTCTGCCCGTTGCGGGTGTTGAGGCTGTCCAGCAGCCGGCGCCGGCTCGCGTCGGCGAGCGCCTTGAAGACGTCGTCCATGCACCGTCCCTATATGCAGCCATCTGGTTGCCTTTCACAATAGGCAGCCGGACGGCTGCATGTCAAACCGGCGGCTTGCGGCCGACGCCGCCGTAGGCGTCCACGGCGTTCGGCTCGGAGGTGCCGTCCGGACGCCAATGCGTCACGGGCACAACGCCCGGCTCCAGCACCTCCAGGCCGTCGAAGAACCGCCCGATCTGCTCGGGGGTGCGCAGGACCAGCGGCGCGTTCCCGGACGCGTTCCAGACCTCGACGATCCGGTCGGACGCCTCGCCGTGGACGACGTTCGTCCCGTCGGACACGGCGAGATAGCTGCCCGGCGGCACCGCGTCCATAAGCCGGCGGACGATCGCGTACGCCTCCTCGTCGTCCGGGATGAACTCCAGGACGCCCATCAGCGTGAACGCGATCGGCCGGTCGAAGTCCAGAGTCTGCGCGGCGGCGTCCAGGATGCGGTCGGGGTCGCGCAGGTCGGCGTGGACGTAGGCGGTCTCGCCCTCGGGCGTGCTCGTGAGCAGCGCCCGCGCGTGCTGCAGGACGAGCGGGTCGTGGTCCACGTAGACGATCTTCGACTCGGGCGCCGCCCGCTGCGCGACCTCATGGGTGTTGTCCACCGTGGGCAGGCCCGACCCGACGTCGATGAACTGGCGGACGCCTGCCTCGGCGGCCAGATGCCAGACGATCCGGTTGAGGAACAGCCTGGACGCGCGGGCGAGGCGCGCCACGTCCGGGAGCATCCCGAGGATCTGGTCGCCGACCTCCCGGTCCACCGGGTAGTTGTCCTTGCCGCCGAGCCAGTAGTTCCAGATGCGCGCCACGTGGGGGACGCTCGTGTCGATGTCGGGGCCGGGCCTGTCTGCGCTCATACGCGGTTCCGTTCCCGGCCCCTCGCCCGTCAGTCGTCGTCTTCGTCTGTCCCGTTGGTGAGAACCTTGGCGTTGGCGGCGTCCACGGTCAGCTCGTGCTCGGTCCCGCCCGGGCCGGTGACGTCGACCTCCCAGAGGGCCTTGCCGTCCTCGCTCTCGAAGTCGACGGACGTCACGGTGCCGGGAACCGCCTTCAGCGCGGCGCCGACGGCGTCCGCCGCGCTGACCTGGGCCTTCCTCAGCGCGGCGGCGGACAGGGGCCGGTCGTCGTCATCGTCGTCGCCGTCGTCGTCGCCGTCGTCCGGGCGGGCCGCGCGGTCGGACAGGACCTTGCCGGTGCCGGAGTCGACGGTCACGTCCCGCCGTCCGCCGCCGTTGGCGACGATGTCGATCTCCCAGGCGCGCCCGCCGTCGTCATCGTCCAGCTCGATCTCCTCGACCGTGCCGGGGGACGCCTTCAGCGCCGCGGCCGCCGCCTCCGCCGCCGTGACCTGGGCCCCGGACCGGGGGGACGCGCCACCGGACGGAGGCGTCGGCGTCCCCGGGCCGTCGTTGGCCGCGAACGCGGTGGCCGCTCCCCCGCCGGCGAGAACGCCCGCGGCGACCACCGTGACCAGCAGCCCTCGTCCGGAGACGAAGCGCCGTGCGTCGATCCTCATTGCACCCTCCAGGTGTCGCGGTCGGCGGCCGGCGGATCCGGCCGCCCCGTGCGCCATCGACGATGCCGGTGGTTCCTGTAGCCGCCCTGAAGCTTCCTGAAGCCTTCTTCAGGGACGGTTTGGCAGGCTGTGGGCATGCGCCTGCTGATCGTGGAGGACGAGAAACGCCTGGCCACGTCGCTCGCCCGCGGCCTCGCGGCCGAGGGGTTCGTGGTCGAGACCGTCCATGACGGCGCGGAGGGGCTCGACCGGGCGCTCGGCGGGGAGTTCGACCTGATCGTCCTCGACATCATGCTGCCCGGAATGAACGGCTACCGGGTGTGCGCGTCGCTGCGGGCCGCGGGCGACGACACGCCGATCCTGATGCTGACCGCCAAGGACGGCGAGTACGACGAGGCCGAGGGCCTGGACACGGGCGCGGACGACTACCTCACCAAGCCGTTCTCGTACGTGGTGCTGGTCGCCCGCATCCGCGCGCTCCTGCGCCGCCGGACGCGCGGCGCCGCCCCGGCCATCGCGCTGGGCGACCTCGTCGTCGACCCGGCGGCGCGGCGGGTGTTCCGCGGCGACGCGGAGGTGGAGCTGACCGCGAAGGAGTTCGCCGTCCTGGAGCACCTGGCCGCGAACGCGGGCCGGGTCGTGTCGAAGACGCAGATCATGGAGGCGGTCTGGGACTTCGCCTACGACGGGGACCCCAACATCGTCGAGGTGTACGTGAGCGCGCTGCGCCGCAAGCTGGACGTCCCGTTCGGGCGCAGGTCCATCACGACGGTGCGCGGCGCGGGATACCGGCTGGCCAGGGACGGGGGCGCCTGACGTGCCGCGGCGGCTCTCGTCCGTCCGGGCGCGGACGACGCTCGGCGCGACCGCCGTGGTGGCGGTCGCGCTGGTCGCCGCCGGGTTCGCGGTGGTGCTGCTGCTCCGCGCGAACCTCGGCGGGCAGGCCGATCTGGAGGCGGAGGTCGCGGCCCGGGAGGTCGCGTCGCAGCTCGCGACCGGCGTCCCGTACCGGAGCCTCGACCTGCCGGAGGGCGACGACCATCCGGTGCAGGTCGTGGACGAGCGCGGCCGCGTGCGCGCCGTCGGCGAGGACCTGGAGGCGGTCACCGGGACGGGATCGCCGGACGTGCGGCCCGAGCCGTCCCCTCCCCGGCCCGACGGCGACCCAGGCTCCGACTCCGATGACGATTCCGGCTCCGATGACGATCCCGGACGCGGCGAGGTGTCGGACGACGGTCCGCGGTTCTCCACCGGCAGCGCGACCGTGGACGGCCGGACCGCCGACTACCGGTTCGCGGCGGTCGAGGCGACGACGCCCGCGGACGAGACCGTCACCGTCTACGCGGGCGCGGACCTGGCCGCCGCGCGGGACGCGGTCGGCACCGTCACCCGGGCGATGCTCACCGGCCTGCCGCTGCTGCTCGCCGTGGTCGCGGGCGTGACCTGGCTGGTCACGCGGCGGGCGCTGCGCCCGGTGGAGGGCGTCCGGGCGGAGCTGGCCGAGATCACCGCGGCCGGGGACCTGGCCCGGCGGGTGCCCGTGCCCGGGTCGCGGGACGAGATCGCCGGGCTGGCCGCCACGACCAACGCGACCCTTGCTGCCCTGGAAGACTCCGTCGCCAAGCAGCGCGGGTTCGTCGCGGACGCCTCGCACGAGCTGCGCAGTCCCATCGCGTCGCTGCGGACCCAACTGGAGGTCGCGGCGGCGCATCCGGAACTGCTCGACGTGGACGGCCTGACCGAAGACGTCGTGCGCCTCCAGGACCTGGCCGCCGACCTGCTGCTCTTGGCCCAGATCGACGCGGGCGACCGTCCACCGGAACGTCCCGTCGCGCTCGGCCGCCTCGTCCGCGACGAACTCGACCGGCGCGCGGCGGGCGACCGGATCCCCGTCCAGGCCTCGATCGAGGCCGACCCGCAGGTCATGGGCGTCCCCGGACGCCTCTCCCGAGTGATCGGCAACCTCCTCGACAACGCCCAACGCCACGCGGACGCCGCCGTCCGCCTGACACTGCACCAGGAGGCGGGCACCGCGATCGTGCGGATCGCCGACGACGGACCCGGCGTACCGTCCGCCGACCGCGACCGGATCTTCGAGCGCTTCGTCCGCCTGGACGACGCCCGCAGCCGCGACGAAGGAGGCGCCGGACTCGGCCTCGCCATCGCCAGAGATCTCGTGACCGCCCACGGCGGCGACCTCACCGTCGGCGAGCCCCCCGGCGGCGGCGCGCTCTTCGAGGTACGCCTGCCGGTACTTGTCTGAGGAGCCGACCCCATCCCGGAACCCGGGCGGCTCAAACCGCAACATGAGTGAATTGGCCCCGTCGCTTTGGCGGTCGCGGTATCACTAGTGTGGACCTTTGCCGGACGGCACCGATCACGAGACTCTGAAGGTGCCGGCGCCGTATCCGGCGATCCCACGGAGGCGGCCGAGGGCGGGAGCGGACGTGGCCAGGACCGACAAGCGTTTGTCGACGGCCGTTCGAGCGGCACAGAGCGGAGACGAGGACGCCTTCCGCAGGCTGTATCGAGCCGTCCAGCCGCGCCTGCTGCGTTACCTGTGGGCGCTGGTGGGCGAGGCCGCCGACCAGGTGGCGGCGCAGACCTGGCGGGAGATCGCGGATGGGTTGGCCGACTTCCGCGGCGACTTCCAGCGCTTTCGCGGCTGGGCCACGGTGATCGCCCGCAACCGCGCCCTCGACCATCTGAGCGGACGCCGCACGGCCGGGCCGATCCGGGCACGGCCCGCCCAGGCAGCGGACGATCGGATGGCCGAGCCGCTGTCTCCCGATGCCGCGATCGCGCTGATCGCCGCTCTGCCCGCCGAACAGTCAGAGGCGGTGCTGCTCCGGGTCGTGATGGGTTTGGACGACCACCAGACGGCAGAGATCTTGGGCAAGAGCGCCGAAGCGGTCCAGGCGGCGGCCTGCCAGGGGGTGCTGAGCCTCGCCGACCGCCTGGACCACGCGGGTGGAACACCACGGGCGGACGACGAGACGGGACCCGCCGCCCCCGCATCGGCCCCTGGGCAGTGGCACGGTGAACACGACGCTGAAGGTGAGCTCCCATGAGCTTTGATCGCCGCCGCGGCGACCGGCGGGCCGAATGGGAACTCGACGGAAACACCGCCGAAGATCTCCTGGCGGGTGTCTGGCGAGACCCGCTGTCGGCCACGCATCCGGTCGCGGGTCTGCTCGCCGCCGCCACCGCTCCGCCGTCCGATCAAGAACTCGCCGGTGAGGACGCGGCCGTAGCGGCCTTCCGCGAGGCCCGGCTCAGCTCGCCCCGCCCGGAGGGCCGCCACCGGACGGTACGCCGGGCGCTGCTGGAGATCGCCACCGCCAAGGCGCTCATCGCGGTGGCGGTCGCCGGAACGGCCGTGGGCGGCGTCGCCCTGGCCGCGAGCAGCGGTCACCTGCCCGCCCTGAAATCGCCGCCACGCTCACCGGCTCCGCCCTCCGCCACTG
>NZ_SMKT01000028.1 GCF_004348735.1 Actinomadura sp. KC06 | reverse complement strand
GTCGTCCACGACGATGATCTCCAGCGGCCCGGCGGCGGGGGCGGCGGCGGGATCGGTGGCGGGGTCGGCGGCGGTCGCGTCGAGCAGCGCGCGCAGCGTGACGCGCAGGCTCTCGCGACCGATCGTGGGAACCACGACGGTGCAGTTCATCGGGCGTGCACCTCCCGGCGGCGCACCACGTACGGGCCGATGGCCAGCAGGTCCACCGGCGCGGAGCCGAAGCACTCCAGCGCGTCGCGCGGGTCGTCGGCCATGGGACGGCCGGCGGTGTTCAGGCTGGTGTTGACGAGGACGGGCAGCCCGGTCCGGCGGCGGAACTCCTCCAGCACGCGGGCCACGAGCGGCTCGTCCCCGGCCGCGACCGTCTGGATCCGGGCGGTGCCGTCCACGTGGACGACGGCGGGAATCCGGTCCCGCCACTCCGGCCGCACCCGGTGCACGAACAGCATGTACGGGCTGGGCAGCGGGCCGTCGAAGATCTCCGCCGCGCGGTCGGCGGCGACCATCGGCGCGATCGGGCGGAACTGCTCGCGGCCCTTGACGTCGTTGAGCCGCTCCACGTTGCCCGCGTGGCCGGGGTGGGCGAGCAGCGAGCGGTGCCCGAGCGCGCGCGGGCCGAACTCCGAGCGTCCCTGGAACCACGCGACGATCTCGTTGCGGGCCAGCGCGTCCGCCACGGCGGCGGCCAGGTCGTCCGGCCGCTCGTAGGGGATCTTCGCGGTGTCGAGGCGTTCGGCGATCTCGCGGTCGTCCCACCGCCGGCCGAGGTCCGCGCCGGGCATGGCGGTGAGCGGGTCGCCGCCGTCCCGCGCGACGTGCAGCGCCGCGCCGAGCGCGGTGCCGGCGTCGCCCGCGGCGGGCTGGACCCAGACGTCGCCGTACGGCCCCGCCTCCGCGAGCCGGGTGTTGGCGACGCAGTTGAGCGCGACGCCTCCGGCGAGCATCAGGCGGCGTGAGCCGGTGCGGCCGTGCAGCCATGCCGCGAGGTCCAGCAGGACCTCTTCGAGGCGGGCCTGCGCGCTGGCGGCGAGGTCGGCGTGGTCGCGCGTCCACTCGCCGCCGGGCTTGCGCGCCTTCGCGAGCGCTCCCCAGTCGACGCCGGTGGCCGCGAAACCGCCGTCGCCGGTGGCGTGGACGCGCTCGCGCAGCTCGTCCAGGAAGCGCGGCTCGCCGTAGGACGCCAGCGCCATCACCTTGTACTCGTCGCTGGAGCGCAAGAACCCGAGATGATCGGTGAGCTCCTCGTACATGAGGCCCAGCGAATGCGGCAGCCGCTGGGCGTGCAGCGGAGTCAGCACGCCGTTCTCGTACGTCCCGGCCAGGTGCGAGTGCGACTCGCCGCGTCCGTCCAGGACCAGCACGTCGCCGTCGCCCGGCCCGGGCGCGGCGAGCGCGGCGGACGCGGCGTGCGCCACATGGTGCGGGACGTACCGGACGATCCCCGGGTCGAGCCCGGGGAGCGCGGTCGCGAGGAAGTTCGGGGCGCGCCGCGCGTAGAGCGTGCGCAACCGCTCCCATTGCTCGTCGTGGCCGCCGAGTCCCGGCTCGACGAGCGCGGGGTCGTAGGAATAGGCGACGGCGTCGAGGTCGCCGGGCTCCAGCCCGGCCTCCTCAAGGCACCACCGGGCCGCCCGCTCCGGCAGTTCCCAGCCGGAGAACGGCACCGGCCGTTTCCCGTGCTTGCGCCGGCTGAACCGCTCCTCCTCCGCCGCGGCGACGACGGCGCCGTCCACCACCAGCGCGGCGGCCGGGTCGTGAAAGATCGCATTGATTCCGAGCACGCGCATGTAAGCCCCGTTTCGGCGCAGCGTTCGGTGAAATGGCGATGCCCTCGTCGTAGACATCCGCCCTGGCGTGACTTGCCGGAGACAAATCCCCTATGGGTGATTTCGGCATTGCCGGTAGCCGTGCCGCTAAACGCAGGAGTCGGAAAAGTTGCCGGGTGCCGAAGTGACGATTAGTTCCTGATGTGTTCACATACAGGAGAAACGTCCGGGTAGAGGCGAGTTCATGCGCTTCACCGTGGTCGTCATCACCAGGAACCGGCGCCGGTCCCTGCTCGCCGTCCTCGCCCGCACCCGGCGGATCGCGGAGCCGGCCCCGGTCATCGTGGTGGACAACGCCTCGCGCGACGGCACCGCCGACGCCGTCGCGCGCGAGTTCCCCGAGGTCGCCCTCGTCCGGTCGCCGCGCAACCTCGGCGCCGTCGCCCGCAACCTCGCCGTCGACCACGTCCGCACGCCCTACACCGCCTTCTGGGACGACGACACCTGGTGGGACCCGGACGCCCCGTCCCGCGCCGCCGCCCTGCTCGACGCGCACCCGCGGCTCGCCGTCGTCACCGGGCGGATCCTGGTCGAGCCCGGCGGACGCGAGGACCCGATCGTCCCCGAGCTGCGGCACTCGCCCGTCCCCGGCCCGGCGTGGCTGCCGGGCCCCGCGCTCGGGTCGTTCCTCGCCGGGGCGTCCATGGTCCGGACGGACGCGTTCCGCGAGGCAGGCGGGTTCTCCCCGCGGCTGTGGCTCGGCGGCGAGGAGGAGCTGCTCAGCGCCGACCTCATGGCGTCCGGCTGGCAGCTGTGCTTCGCCGAGGACGTCGTCGTGCACCACGCGCCGTCCCGGATCCGCGAGCCGCACCTGCGGCGCCGCCACGGGATCCGCAACACGCTGTGGTCCACGTGGCTGCGGCGCCCGCTGCCCGCCGCCGTCCGGCGCACGGCCGGGCTGCTGCGCACGCTGCCGCGCGACCGCGTCACCGCGGGCGCGCTCGCCGAGGCCGCCGCGGGCCTGGCCTGGGTGGCCCGCGAGCGGCGGCCGCTGCCGCCGCACGCCGAGGACCGGCTCCGCCGCCTGGACGCGTCCCAGCGCCGGTCCAGGGCCCGCCGCTACGTCAGCTAGGAGGACCGGCCGTGCCGGACGTCACCGTCCTGGTCGCGACCCGCGACCGCGCCCCCGAACTGCGCCGCAGCCTCGACCGCCACGCCCGCCACGCCTCCGGGGCGCCGGTGATCGTTGCGGACAACGCCTCGTCCGACGGCACCGCGGCCGTCGCCGAGGCGGCCGGCGCCACCGTCCTGCGCCTGCCCCGCAACCTGGGCGCCGCCGCCCGGACGGTCGCGGCCGAGCACGCCTCGACCCGCTATGTCGCGTTCGCCGACGACGACTCCTGGTGGGCGCCCGGCTCGCTCGACCGCGCCGCGGAGATCCTCGACGCCCACCCGCGGACGGCCCTGCTCGCCGCCCGCGTCCTCGTCGGCGAAGAGGAGCGGCTGGAGCCCGTGTCCGAGGAGATGGCGGACTCGCCCCTCGGCCGTCCGGACGGCCTGCCAGGGCCCGCGATCCTCGGCTTCCTCGCCTGCTCGGCCATCGTGCGGCGCGACGCGTTCCTCGACGCCGGGGGCTTCTCCCGCGTCCTGCACTTCGGCGGCGAGGAGGAACTGCTCGCGCTCGACCTGGCCGCCGCCGGATGGGGGCTCGCCTACGCGCCGGAACTCGTCGTCCACCACCACCCGTCGACCGCGGGCCGGGATCCGGCCGCGCGCCGTCGCCGCGAGGCCCGCAACCGGCTGCTGACCGCGTGGCTGCGGCGCCCGCTCCCCGCCGTCGCCCGCGCCGCCGCGTCCGCGCTGACCGGCCGGGACGGCCGCGCGGGCCTCGCCGACGCCGCCCGCGCCCTGCCCGCGCTCGCGCGCGCCCGCCGCCCCGTCCCGCCCGCCGTCGAAGCCGCCCGCGCCCGCCTGACGCGCTACTGACGGGCGTGCTGCTAAGACCGGGCCCGCCGGGCGATGACGATCAGGTCGATCGCGGCGATGACGGCGACGGCCGCGCAGATCCCCGCGGCGACCCAGGCGCCGTCGTCGTCGCCGCGCTGGCCCGCGACGGCGAAGACGACCGCGGCCGCCGCCGTGCCGACCAGCGCCACGGCGGACAGGATCGCGCGCAGCCGCAGCGGGCTGCGAGCCGCCAGCGGCTCCTTCCCCGACGGCTGCCGGTGCCGGTAGGGGCCGCGTGAACCGGGGCCATCTTCGTCCATGCGCTGGTCGTGCCCGGTCTGGGCCGGTCGATGCGCCCGGCGGTCAGTGCGCGCTGGACGCCGCCCAGATGTTGATCCCCGCCTCCACCGCGTCCCGGTCGATGGCGGCGAGCTCGTCCGAAGTGAAGTCGAGCCGGTCGAGCGCCGCGAGGTTCTCCTCCAGCTGCGCGACGCTGCTCGCGCCGATCAGCGCCGAGGTGACCCGGCCGTCGCGCAGCGACCAGGCCAGCGCGAGCTGCGCCAGCGTCTGCCCGCGGCCCTTGGCGATCTCGTTCAGCGTCCGGACGTGCCGGACGTTCTCCTCGGTCAGGAGGCTCGCGGAGAACGACGTGCCCCGGCTGGCCCGCGACCCCTCGGGGACGCCGTCGAGGTACTTGCCGGTCAGCATCCCCTGCGCCAGCGGCGAGAACGCGATGCAGCCCGCGCCCTCCCGGCCGAGCGTGTCGAGCAGCCCGCCCTCGATCCACCGGTTGAGCATGGAGTAGGACGGCTGGTGGATCAGCAGCGGCGTGCCCATCTCCCGCAGGATCGCCGCCGCCTCGGCGGTGCGCTCGGCGGAGTAGGACGAGATCCCCGCGTACAGGGCCTTCCCGGACCGGACGGCCCGGTCCAGCGCCCCCATCGTCTCCTCCAGCGGCGTGTCAGGGTCGAAGCGGTGGCTGTAGAAGATGTCGACGTAGTCGACGCCCATCCGGCGCAGCGACTGGTCGAGGCTGGCGAGCAGGTACTTGCGCGACCCCCACTCGCCGTACGGGCCGGGCCACATGTCGTACCCGGCCTTCGTTGAGATGACCAGTTCATCCCGGTATGGCCTGAAATCGTCCTGCAGGATCCGGCCGAAGTTGGTCTCGGCGGAGCCGTACGGCGGGCCGTAGTTGTTGGCGAGGTCGAAGTGCGTGACGCCGAGGTCGAACGCCCGCCGCAGGATCGCCCGCTGGACGTCCAGCGGACGATCGTCGCCGAAGTTGTGCCACAGCCCCAGCGAGATCGCCGGGAGCCGCAGCCCGCTGCGCCCGCACCGCCGGTAGGGGATCCGCTCGTATCGTCCGCTGTCCGCCGCGTAGGTCATGGCGACGAGTATTTCAGCGCCGAAGGTGGCAAGAAGACTCAGAGGTATCCGGACGAGGAGGTCTCCAGTGGTCGTGCTGCGCAGCTATGTGTCGGGTTCCTGGCAAGCTCCGGACGACGAGGGCGCGCCGCTGCGCGACGCCGTCACGGGGGAGGAGGTCGCCCGGATCTCCTCGGCGGGCGTCGACATGGGCGCGGCGCTCCGGCACGGGCGGACGGCCGGCGGCCCCGTCCTGCGCGAGCTGACGTTCCACCAGCGCGCGGCGCTGCTGAAGGCGCTCGCCTCGCACCTTCGCGAGCACCGCGAGGAGCTGTACGCGCTGTCGGCCCGCACCGGCGCGACCATGGGCGATTCGAAGTTCGACGTGGACGGCGGGATCGGCGTCCTGTTCGGCTACGCGAGCAAGGGCAAGCGGGAACTGCCCAACGACACGGTGTTGGTAGAGGGGAACGTCGAGCCGCTCGGCAAAGGCGGCACGTTCGTCGGGCAGCACCTGTGCACGCCGTCGCACGGCGTCGCGGTGCAGATCAACGCGTTCAACTTCCCGGTGTGGGGGCCGCTGGAGAAGCTCGCCCCCGCGTTCCTCGCCGGGGTGCCCAGCCTGGTCAAGCCCGCGAGCCAGACCGCCTACCTGACCGCGCGGCTGGTCGAGCTGATCGTCGAGTCCGGCGTCCTGCCGGAGGGCAGCGTGCAGATGGTCTGCGGAGACCCGCGCGACCTGCTCGACCACCTCACCGAGCAGGACATCGTCGCGTTCACCGGGTCGGCGTCCACGGCGCGGCTCCTGCGCACCCATCCCGCGATCGTCGGGAACGCCGTCCGGTTCAACGCCGAGGCCGACTCGCTGAACTGCTCGATCCTCGGCCCGGACGCGGCGCCAGGCACGCGCGAGTTCGACCTGTACGTCAAGCAGCTCGTCGCGGAGATGACCGTCAAGGCGGGCCAGAAGTGCACCGCGATCCGCCGCGCCATAGTGCCCGCGGCGCTGATCGATGATGTCGCTGCGGCCGCGCGGGACCGGCTGTCCAAGGTCACGGTCGGGAACCCGTCCGACCCGGACGTGCGGATGGGCGCGCTCGCCGGCCTCGACCAGCGCGAGGAGGTACGGCGCTCCCTCAAAGCGCTGCTGGACGCGAGCCAGACCGTCTTCGGCGATCCCGAGCACGTCGACGTCATCGGCGCTGACGCCGAGCGCGGCGCGTTCATGTCCCCGATCCTCCTGCGCGCCGACGACGCCGGACGCGCCGAGCCGCACGAGGTCGAGGCGTTCGGGCCGGTCAGCACGCTGCTCCCGTACGACGGCATCGCCGAGCAGGCGGTCGAGCTGGCCGTCCGCGGGCGGGGCAGCCTCGCCGGGTCGATCGTGACGGCCGACGCCGACTTCGCCCGCCGCGTCGTCCTCGGCACCGCGCCCTGGCACGGCCGCCTCCTGGTCCTGAACAGCGAAGACGCCGCCGAATCGACCGGGCACGGCTCGCCGCTGCCCGCGCTCGTCCACGGCGGGCCCGGACGCGCCGGCGGCGGCGAGGAGATGGGCGGGATCCGCGGGGTCGTGCACCACATGCGGCGCACCGCCGTCCAGGCCGGGCCGGCGATGCTCACGTCGATCACCGGGCGCTGGGTCCCCGGCACCGACCGGACGGTCACCGACGAGCACCCGTTCCGCAAGCACCTGGAAGACCTGCGCGTCGGCGACACCGCCGCCGGAGGGCCCCGCGTCGTGACCCTCGACGACGTGGAGCACTTCGCCGAGTTCACCGGCGACACCTTCTACGCCCACATGGACGAGGACGCCGCCCGCGCCAACCCGTTCTTCGGCGGACGCGTCGCGCACGGCTACCTCGTCGTGTCGTTCGCGGCCGGGCTGTTCGTGGACCCGCCGCCCGGGCCCGTCCTCGCGAACTACGGGCTGGAGAACCTGCGGTTCCTCACGCCGGTCAAGCCCGGCGACGAGCTGTCGGTCACCCTCACCGCCAAGCAGATCACGCCGCGCGAGGGCGCCGACTACGGCGAGGTCCGCTGGGACACCGACGTCACGAACCAGGAGGGCGCCTCCGTCGCGAAGTACGACGTGCTGACGCTGGTGGCCAAGAGGCCCAAACACGACTAATCATTGGACAGGGCGTCAGGGGGGAGGCGCCGCCCGGTCACCGGCGAACGGGGTGCGCAATACATGATCAGTCCCCTGCACATCCAGACCGTGCGCGAGGTCGTGCGCACCGGCTCGTTCGCGGACGCCGCCCGCAACCTCGGGTACACCGCGTCCGCCGTCTCCCAGCAGATCGCCGCGTTGGAGCGCGCCTGCGGGCTGGTGCTGTTCGAGCGCCGGGCCCGCAGCGTCCGGCCGACGAGCGCCGCGTTCCTCATGGTCAGCAAGGGCAACGACGTCCTGTCGGCCCTCGACACCCTGGAGCGCGAGCTGCGGACGGTCGCGAGCGGCGAGCGCGGCGCGCTGCAGCTCGGCAGCTTCCCGACCGCGAGCGCGCGCATCCTGCCGCGGGTGCTGGCGGAGCTGTCCCGGGTCCGGCCCGGCATCGAGATCAAGCTGTCGGAGGGCGAGCCGGACGAGCTGCTGCCCGAGCTCCTCGACGGCGACCTCGACCTCCAGCTCGTCTACCGGTACGACCTGTTCCCGCGCACCTGGCCCGACCAGATCGTGGAGACGCCGGTCATGGACGAGAACCTCGTCCTGTGCGTGCCGGAGGAGCATCCGCTGGCGGGCGGCCGCACCGTCCGGCTGCGGGAGCTGCGGTCGGAGACGTGGATCGCGAGCCGCCCGGAGAGCTCCGGCTCGCAGGCGCTGCAGCGGCTGTGCGGCACCGCCGGGTTCACGCCGAACATCGCGTTCCGCAGCAACGACTACGCGGTCGTGTGCGGGCTCGTCGGCTGCGGCCTCGGGATCGCGCTCGTCCCGGCGCTCGGCTGCGTGCCCGTGAAGGGCCTGCGGATGCTGCGGCTCAGCCGCCGCACCCCGCAGCGGCACGTCACCGTCCTGCGCCGGACCACCAACACCAACCCGCTGGTCAAGGACGCGATGCGCGGCCTCACCGAGGTCGCCCGCAGCGTCGAGGCGGAGATCAGCGGCGCAACCGGCCCTTGAGCTCCATCGCCGCCCGCACCCGCCCCTGCGCCAAGGCGAGCGCGGCCTCGTGCGTGGTCGTCCCCTGCGCGCGGGCCGCCGCGAGGACCTTCTCGGTGTTCTCCCGCATCTTGGCCGAGACCGCGGCGAACACGGCGTCCTGGTCGGGGCGGAACGCCGAGTAGCGGGCGTCCATCGCGAAGCCCGCCGCGACGACGCCGCCCGCGTTCGCCACGAAGTCCGGCACGACCGTGACGCCGCGCGCGGCGAGGACCCGCTGCGCCGCCGGGCTCGTCGGCAGGTTCGCGCCCTCCACCACGATGCCCGCCTGGACGTTCGCGGCCACCTGCTCGTCGATGACGTCCTGCAGCGCCGCCGGGACGAGGACGTCCGCCGGGACGAGCAGCTCCGCGCCGACCTCCAGGAGCCGTCCGCCGCCGTACTCCTTCACGACCGCGTCGCCCGCCTCCGCCCGCAGGTCGAGGAGCCGCCCGACGTCCAGGCCGTCCGGATCGTGCAGAGCGCCGTGCGCGGTCGACACCGCCACGACCGTCGCGCCCAGCTCGGCGAGCCGCCGCGCCGCCGCGTGCCCGACCGCGCCGAACCCCTGCACCACGACCCGCGCGCCCCGCAGCGACGACCCGGCGTGCCGGGCGGCGGCGTCGGCGGCCTCCGCGACGCCGTAGCCGGTCACGCCCAGCTCGTCGTACGGCATCCCGCCGAGGACGTGCGGGGTGCCGACCGCCGCGCCCCGGTCGGCCAGCTCGTCCTGGACGATCGCCGCGTCCCGCTCCGTCAGCCCCATGTCGAGGCCCGCGACGTACTGCCGGGGGATCTCCTGCGACAGCGCCCGGACGAACGACCGCAGGATCGCCTCCCGGTCCGGCGAGCCCGGGTCGGCCATGATCCCGGCCTTCGCGCCGCCGAAGAACAGGTCGACGCCCGCCCACTTGTACGTCATGACCCGCGCCAGCCGCGCCACCTCCGCGACCGTCAGCGACGCGCTCATCCGCATGCCGCCCTTGCCCATCCCGCGGGCGGTGTTGTCGATGACCAGCACGCCGCGCATCCCGGTGCGGGTGTCGGACACGCACACGACCCGCTCGGGGCCCCACTCGTCCATCAGTGTGAGCACGTCAGACACGGTTCAGCTCCGGGCGGGGGCCGTCCCCGGCGAACCGGGCCGCGCCGAACGGGGACACGTCGGCGAACGGCGCGCGTCCGAGGTACAGGTCGCGGACGACCTCGCCGACCGCCGGGCCCTGCAGGAACCCGTGGCCGGAGAAGCCCGTCGCGTACAGGAACCGGGACACGGCCACGTCCTCCCCGATGAGCGCGTTGTGGTCGGGCGTGACCTCGTACAGGCCCGCCCAGCCGCCGGTCAGCCCGACGTCGAGGAGCCGGGGCGCGCGGGAGCCGATCGCCTCGGTGAGGCGCGGCAGCCAGGCGTCCGAGCGGTCGAGGCGGAACCCGGGCCGCTCCTCCGGGTCGGACATGCCGAGCATCAGGCCCTCGCCCTCGCCGTGGAAGTAGAACGACGTCGCGAAGTCGATCGTCATCGGGACGGGGCGCTGCAGGCCCGGGATCGGCTCGGTGAACACGATCTGCCGCCGCAGCGGCTCCACCGGGAGATCGACGCCCGCCATCCGCCCGACGGCCGCCGACCAGGCCCCGGCGGCGCAGACCACGGCGGACGTCTCGATGCGGCCCCGGCTCGTCTCGACCGCCGTGATCTCGCCGCCGCCGGTCTCGATGCCGAGGACCTCGCAGCGCGTGCGGATCTCCGCTCCGTGCCGCCGCGCCCCGGTCGCGTACCCGAGGACGACCGACTCCGGCGTGCAGTGCCCGTCGTCGGGGGAGAACGCCGCGGCCAGCAGCCCGTCCGTCTCGATCAGCGGGGACAGCCGCCGCGCCTCCGCCGCCGTGGCCATCCGGCTCGGCACGCCCAGGTCGTTCTGCAGGGCCACACTCCGCTCGAACGCCGCCACGTCCTCGGGCCGCGACAGCAGGAACAGGTAGCCGACCCGATGGAGATCGATCTCCTGGCCCGGACGCTCGCCGAACCGCGCGAACGCCTCCAGGCTGCGGGCGCCGAGCCGGATGTTGACCTCGTCGGAGAACTGCGCCCGAACCCCGCCCGCGGCCTTGCACGTCGAGCCGGAGCCCAGCTCGTCGCGCTCCACCAGCACCAAGCGCCGCACCCCGGCCTCAGCGAGATGGAACGCGATGCTCGTCCCCATCACGCCGCCGCCGATGACGACCACGTCCGCCCTGCCGTCCAAGGGGGTCTCCACCGCTCGCGCTCCTACAGCCGGAAGCCGAGGTCGGGGCTGATCTCCAGGACGTCCATCTGCGCCTTCTGAAGCCGTCCCGAGTGGTCCCAGTTCATCGACTGCCAGCGGGTGAACTGGTCCAGCACCCACACGCCCGACTGGCGGCTGCCGTTCCCGGACCGGCCGTTCCCGCCGAACGGCAGGTGCGCCTCCGCCCCGGACGTCGAGTTGTTCACGCTCACCATCCCGGCGGAGATCCGCCGCCGGAACGCGAACACCTTCGCCGGGTCGGTCGTGTAGATGGACGCCGAGAGCCCGTAGCCGGGCGCGTTGGCGAGGGAGATCGCCTCGTCCAGCGTCCGGTACTTCGCGACGCCGATGACCGGGCCGAACGTCTCGTTCAGGAACAGCTCGTCGCCGGGGCCGACGCCGTCCACGATCACCGGGTGGTAGTAGAGGCCCGCCTCGGCGTCGCCGGTGAAACCGTCGCGCGGCGCCGCGGCGGTGATCCGGCCGGTCGCGGACGAGCCGTGCACCGTATGGTGCGGGCCGATCCAGCCGAGCGCCTTCTCGAACCCGTCCGCGAACCGCTCGTTGATCAGCGGCCCGTACAGGACGTCGCCCGCCGGATCGCCGACGACGGCGGCGCGGGTCGCCTCGTCCAGCAGCCGGACGAACTCGCCGTGCACCGACTCGTGGACGATCGCCGTCCCCAGCGACGTGCAGCGCTGCCCGGCCGTCCCGAACCCGGAGAACAGCGCGCCCTCGACGGCGAGCGGCAGGTCGGCGTCCTCGGTGACGACCATCGGGTTCTTGCCGCCGAGCTCCAGGCACGGCGACTGGAGGTGCCGCCCGCACAGCTCGCCGATCCGCGATCCGACCTCGGTGGACCCGGTGAAGCCGACCTTGTCGACCAGTCCCTGGCCGAGGGCCCGCTCCAGCCCCTGATAGGTCTCCGGGCCGTCCGCGTAGACGACGTTGAGGACGCCGTCCGGCACGCCCGCGTGCGCGAACAGCTGGTAGAACGCCTCCGCGCATGCCGCCGCGTACTCCGCCGGCTTCCACACGACCGCGTTCCCGCACAGCAGCGCCGGGACGATGTACCAGGACGGCACCGCCACCGGGAAATTCCCCGCCGTGATCACCGTGACGACCCCGACCGGGTCGCGGAACGTGAACAGCTGCTTGTCCGGCATCTCCGACGGCACCGTCTGCCCGTACAGCCGCCGCCCCTCCCCGAGGAAGAACGCGCAGGTGTCGGCGATCTCCTGGACCTCGCCGAGCGACTCGGCGTACGGCTTGCCGACCTCGCGGGTGACGACGCGGGCGAGGGCCTCCTCGTTGGCCTCGACGAGCCGTCCGATCGCGGCGATCACCTGCCCGCGGACGGGCGGCGGCACGTCCCGCCAGGCGTCCTGCGCCGCGCGGGCGGCGGCGCAGGCGCGGACGAGGCCGTCCGCGTCCGCGAGGGACACCTCGGCGACCACGTCGGCCGTGCGGGACGGGTCGGTGGAACGGTACGGGCGCGGCCCCGCCGGGACCCGGGCGCCGCCGATGACGGAGGAGAGCACGAGTCCAGCGTGAACAAGCCGGGCCCCTCGCGCCAAGATCGGGCAGAGCGCGGCTTCCTTACCGCGAGGCCAAGCCTCGCTGAGGCTCTGCCGGGGACGCCGTTAAGCGTTCCTTGGCCAACCGCCAACCTGTTCGGGGGCTTGCGGAGTCGACCCCGGGCCGGGCGGCGTCCCATGCTCGAACCGCGCCTGCCTCGAAACCGCGCCGTGATCCACGCAGGAGACCGCATGCCCGAGCCCGCCGACGTCCACTTCCTGGAGAAGGCCGCCGCCCTCAGACCGCCCGCCGCGCCGGTCCCGCCCGGCCCGCCGGGCGGGGAGCGCCTCCTGGAGCTGTTCGACGCCCAGCTCGGCAGCAGGCACCTCGACCTCGCCGCCCGGTGGCTCCAGTCCGAGGGCAGCGGCTTCTACACGATCGGGTCGTCCGGGCACGAAGGGAACGCCGCGGTCGCCGCCGCGCTCCGTCCGGACGACCCGGCGCTGCTGCACTACCGGTCGGGCGCGTTCTTCCTGGAGCGGGCGCGCCAGGTTCCCGGCGGCGAGCCGCTCCTCGACGTGCTCCTCGGCCTGGTCGCCGGCGCCGAGGATCCCATCGCGGGCGGGCGCCACAAGGTGTTCGGGAGCCACCGCCTGCACGTCATCCCGTTGACGTCCACGATCGCGTCGCATCTTCCTCGCGCGCTCGGCGTCGCGTTCGCGATCGAACGCGCCGCCCGGCTCGGCGTCGAGACGCCCTGGCCGCGCGACGCCGTGGCCGTGTGCGGTTTCGGCGACGCGTCCGCCAACCACTCCACGGCCGCGGGCGCCGTCAACGCCGCCGTCAACACCGCCTTCCAGGGCCTGCCGCTGCCGCTCCTCTTCGTCTGCGAGGACAACGGCATCGGGATCAGCGTCCGGACGCCGCCCGGCTGGATCCACGCCGCCTACGGGTCGCGTCCAGGGCTTGCCTACTTCCATGCCGACGGCTGCGACCTCGCGGACGCCTTTGCCGTGGCGTCGCGGGCCGCGGATTGGGTGCGCGAGCGCCGCCGTCCCGCGTTCCTGCATCTGCGGACCGTCCGGCTGATGGGCCACGCGGGCTCCGACGTCGAGTCGTCCTACCGGACCCCCGCCGAACTGGCCGCCGACGTCGACCGCGACCCCGTCCTGCAGACGGCGCGGCTGCTCGTCCGCACCGGTGTCGCGACGCCCGGCGAGATCGTCAACCGCTACGAGGCGAAGCGCGCCGAGGTGATGGCCCTGGCCGCGAAGGCCGCCGGCGCGCGCCGCCTGACGTCGGCCGCCGAGGTCATGGCGCCCCTGCGCCTTGCCGCGACCGCTCAGGACGCGGCACCGCCGGGCGGGGAGCCGGTGACGGTCGCGCAGGCCGTCAACCGGACGCTCGGCGACCTGCTCGACCAGCGGCCCGGCGTGGTCGTCTTCGGTGAGGACGTGGCCCGCAAGGGCGGCGTCTACGGCGTCACGCGCGGCCTGCTGAAACGGGCCGGGGCGGCGCGGGTGTTCGACACGATCCTGGACGAGCAGTCCATCCTCGGCCTCGCGCTCGGGTTCGGCCTGGCCGGGATGCTGCCGGTCCCGGAGATCCAGTACCTGGCCTACCTGCACAACGCCGCCGACCAGATCCGCGGCGAGGCGGCGACGATGGGGTTCTTCTCGTCGGGGCGGTACCGCAACCCGATGGTCGTCCGCGTCCCCGGCTACGCCTACCAGAAGGGCTTCGGCGGCCACTTCCACAACGACAACGCCGTCGCCGCGCTGCGCGACATCCCGGGCCTCGTCATCGCCTCACCGGCCCGGCCCGACGACGCCGCGGGCATGCTGCGCGCCTGCGCGGACACCGCCGAGACCGACGGGCGCGTCTGCGTGTTCCTGGAGCCGATCGCGCTCTACCACGTCCGCGACCTGCACGAGGACGGCGACGACGGCTGGCTCGCGCCCTCCGGCGGGCTCGTCCCGATCGGGCGGGCCCGCACCTACGGGGACGGCCGCGACCTCACCATCGTGACCTTCGCCAACGGGCTGCGCATGAGCCTGCGCGCCGCCCGCCGCCTGGAGGCCGCCGGCGTCCGGTGCCGCGTCCTCGACCTGCGGTGGCTGGCGCCGCTGCCGGCGGCCGACCTGCTCCGCGAGGCCCGCGCCACCGGCACCGTCCTGATCGCGGACGAGACGCGCCGCACCGGCGGCGTGTCCGAGGCCGTCCTGACCGCGCTCGCCGACGCCGGATTCCAGGGACGCACGGCCAGGGTCGCCAGCGAGGACAGCTTCATCCCCCTCGGCGACGCCGCCTACCACGTCCTGCTCTCGGAGAAGTCGATCGAGGAGGCGGCGGAACGCCTCCTCACTGGGACTCGATGACCGGGTCGCCGCCGAGGTAGGCGGCCTTGACGCGGTCGTCCTGCGCGAGGTCGGAGGCGGGCCCGGACAGCACGATCCGGCCCGTCTCCAGCACGTACGCCCGGTCGGCGAGGCGGAGCGTCTGGTGGGCGTTCTGCTCGACGATCAGGATCGTCGTCCCCTGCTCGCGGATCTCCCGGATGACGCGCATCACCTGCTGCGCCATCTGCGGCGCCAGGCCCATCGTCGGCTCGTCCAGGGCGAGGAGGCGGGGGCGCAGCATCAGCGCGCGGCCGATCGCGAGCATCTGCTGCTCGCCGCCCGACAGCCACCCGGCGAGCTGATCGCGCCGCTCCCCGAGCCGCGGGAACATCTCGTACACCGCCTCCCGGCGGGCCGCGACGGCGCTCCGGTCGCGGCGGCGGAGGTACCCGCCGAGCAGCAGGTTCTCGGCGACGTTCAGCGCCGGGAACACGCGCCGGCCCTCCGGGACGTGCCCGATCCCGGCCGCGACGACCTTGTGCGCGTCGAGGCGGGTGATGTCGCGGCCGTCGAGCTCGACGCGCCCGGAGCGGGCCCGGTGCAGCCCGGTGATCGTGCGGAGCGTCGTGGTCTTGCCCGCGCCGTTGCTGCCGAGCAGCGCGACGATCTCGCCGTCGCCGACCTCGAACGAGATCCCGGACAGCGCCTCGACCTGCCCGTACCGGCTGCGCAGGTCGCGCACCTCCAGCAGCGGCCGTCCGCCCTCGGTCAACGCAGCACCTCCGTGACGAGGTCGGTCTCGGGGTCGTCGGGGACGCCGAGGTAGGCGGCGATGACCCGCTGGTCCTCCTGGATCTCGGCGGGCGGGCCCTCCGCGATCGTCCGGCCGTACTCCAGCACCGTCACCCGGTCGGAGATCGACATGACGAGCGCGACGTCGTGCTCGATCAGCACGACCGCGGCGCCGAGCGCGCTGATCCGGGCGATCAGCTCCATCAGCGCCCGCTTCTCGGTCGGGTTCGCGCCCGCCGCCGGTTCGTCCAGCAGCAGGACGCGGGGGTCCCCGGCGAGGGCCCGCGCGATCTCCAGCCGCCGCCGGTCGCCGTAGGCGAGGCCGCCCGCGGGGCGGTCGGCCGCGTCCAGCAGGCCGACGAAGTCGAGGCAGCGGCGGACGGTGTCGGCGTCGTCGCGGGACAGCGGGCGCAGGAGGCCGCGGTCGCGGGCGAACCGGCCGATCAGCACGTTCTCCGCGACGGTCATCTCGTCGAACAGCCGGATGCTCTGGAACGTGCGGGCCAGCCCGGCGGCGGCGACCCGGTGCGGGGCCTTGCCGCGGACGTCCCGCCCGGCGAGCACGATCGTCCCGGCGGACGGCGGGATCATCCCGGTGATGCAGTTGAACGCGGTGGTCTTGCCCGCGCCGTTCGGCCCGATCACGCTGACGACCTGCCCGGCGTCCGCGCGGAGCCCGAGGCCGTCCACCGCCTTGACGCCGCCGAAGTTGCGGGTGAGGCCGCCCACCTCCAGCAGCGTGCCCTCCGCGGACGGGAGCTCCGGCGCGGGCCCGGCCTTCGCGGGGAGGCGGAAGCGGCGGGGCCGGTACGGCCACACCCCCTGCGGGCGCAGCAGGACGATCAGGATCAGCAGGAGCGCGAAGATCAGCCCCCGGTACTCCTGGATGCTCCGCAGGACCTCCGGCAGCGCGATGATCACCACGGCGCCGATCATCACGCCGGGCCGGCTGCCCATCCCACCGATGATCACCACGAGCAGGATCATCAGCGAGGTCAGGAACGTGAAGCTGGACGGGTCGACGGTGCCGAGCTGCGCGGCGTTCAGCGGCCCGGCGACCGCGCCGGTCATCGCGCCGAGGACGTAGGCGAGCAGCTTCACCCGCCGGGCCGGGACGCCGACCGCCTCGGCCGCGGTGTCGTCCGACCTGATCGCCCGCCACGCGTACGCGAGCCGGGACCTGGCGAGCAGCGCGGTCAGCGTCAGCACGACGACGAAGAACGCCAGCGACAGGTGGTAGAAGTCCTTCGGCATGACGATCTCGCGGCCGCCGAGCGTCACCGGCGGGATCCCGGTGAGGCCGTTCGGCCCGCCGGTGACCTCCAGGTTGATCACCGTGATCCGGATGATCTCGCCGAAGCCGAGCGTGACGATGGCGAGGTAGTCGCTGCGCAGCCGCAGCGTCGGATACCCGATCACGACCCCGGCGACCGCGGCGGCGGCCACGGCGGCGGGCAGCGTGAGCCAGAAGTTCCACTCCAGCTCCACCATCAGCAGGCCCGCCGTGTACGCGCCGATCGCGAAGAACGCGGCGAAGCCGAGGTCCAGCAGGCCCGCGTACCCGACGACGATGTTGATGCCGAGGCCGAGGATCGCGTAGATCAGGATCGTCGCGCCGACGGTCAGGCCGTAGTCGTCCATCACCTGGCCCGCGACCAGCGCCACCGCGATCAGCAGCGGCCAGCCCCCGAACCGGACGGGCGTCTCCCAGCGTCCGAGGCCGGGCAGGCGCGTCCCGAGCCGCTCCAGCGCGCGGGCCTTCACGCGCGCTCCACGACGCGCTCGCCGAACAGGCCGGTGGGTCTCAGCGCCAGCACCGCGATGAGCAGCCCGAAGATGATCACGTCGGTCCAGCGGGACGAGACGTACCCGGCGGAGAACGACTGGACGAGCCCGATCGCCACGCCCGCGACCATCGTCCCCGGCAGGTTCCCGATGCCGCCGAGCACGGCGGCGGTGAACGCGCGCAGCCCGATCAGGAACCCCATGCCGAAGCTGATCTGCACGTAGTACAGCCCGTACATCACGCCCGCCGCGCCCGCCAGCAGCGAGCCGATGAAGAACGTGACGAGGATGAGCCGCTCGACGTTGATGCCCTGCAGGCGGGCGGCGTCCCGGTCCATCGCGAGGGCGCGCATCGCCGTCCCCGTCACCGTGCGGGTCACGAACAGCCACAGCCCGGCCATCAGCGCCACCGACAGCACGACCAGCGCGAGCTGCCCCCACGTGACGCGGACGGACCCGCTGAAGATCTGCCCGCCGTCCAGCGCGTTCGGGTACGACTTGAACCGCGCGTCGGTGAGGACCTTCACGCCCTCCTGCAGCGCCAGCGACACCCCGATCGCGGCGATCAGCAGCGCCAGCCGCGGCGAGGCCAGCAACGGGACGTAGGCCGCCTTCGCGATCCCGGTGCCGACGACGCCGGTCGCCAGCGCGCCGACGAGCACGGCGGCGATGATCGCGGGCAGCGCCATCCCGCCGGTCGCGCCGATCGTGGTGAGCGTCCCGAACCCGACGAACGCGCCGATCATGAACACGTCCCCGTGCGCGAAGTTGATCAGCCGCACCACGCCGTAGATCATCGAGTAGCCCAGCGCGATCAGCGCGAGGAACGCCCCGATCGTCAGCCCGTTGACGAGGTACTGGACGAATTCGCTCATAGTTCGTCGTTCATGAGGTCTTGGCGTCCACCCACGTGCCGCCGCTCTTGTCGAGCTTCTTGTAGGCGGTGAACGCGCCGCTCTGGACCCGGACGGTGATGTACAGCGGGTCGGTCCGGTCGCCCTTGTCGTCGAACGTGATCGGCCCGGTGATGCCCGGGAAGTCCTTCATCTTGTGCAGCGCGTCGGTGATGTCCTTGCCCTCCGTGGACCCGGCGTCCTCGATCGCCTTCGCGACGATCTTCACCGCGTCGTACTCGTACACCGAGAACGGCCCGGGGTCGGCGTTGTTCGCCGCCTTGTACGCCGCGACGAACTTGGAGGCCGTGGGCAGGTCCTTGGCGAGCGGCGCCGTGGTGGCGATGTAGCCGTCGGCCGCCGCGCCCGCCGTCTTCAGGACGGTCGAGTCGGTCGTCGCGTCCCCGCCCATCAGCGTGAACTTCAGCCCGAGCTGCTTGCGCTGCTTCATCAGCAGGCCCGCCTCGGCGAAGTACCCGGTGAAGTACAGGACGTCCGGCTTCGTCGAGGCCACCTTGGTCAGGACGGGGCTGTAGTCGGACTGGCCGGGCTGCAGCGCGTCCTGGTACACGACCTGCCCGCCCGCCTGCTTCACCGAGTTCGCCGTCGCGTCCGCGAGGCCCTTGGCGTAGGTGGTGTTGTCGTGCAGGAGCGCGATGCGCTTGGCGCCGAGCTGCCCCGTCATGAACTTGGCGGCGACGAGGCCCTGGTTGTCGTCGCGCCCGCAGGTGCGGAACACCTTGCCCTTGCCGGTGTCGGTGAGGCCGGGGTTCGTGGACGCGTCCAGCACGAACGGGACGCTCCGCCGCCCGAAGATCGGGATCGCGGGCACGGCCGCGCTGGAGCAGTACCCGCCGGCGACCGCGACGACCCCGCTGTTGAGGAGCTTCTGCGCGGCCTGCGCGCCCTGCTGGGCGCTGCACTGGTCGTCGGCCTCGACGATCTGGACGTCGCGCCCGTCCACGCCGCCCGCCTTGTTGATCTCGTCGGCGGCGACCTTGGCGGCGGCGAGGATGTCCTGCCCGGCGGAGGCGGAGTCGCCGCTCAGCGGCGCCGGGACGCCGATCTTGATGGCGCCCGACCCGCCGGAGTCGTCGCCGGACCCGCAGGACGCGGCGAGCGGGACCAGCAGCAGCCCGGCGCCGGCCGCGGTGAGGAGGCGGAACCCGCGTCGGCGGTCCCGGGAAGTCGATCGAGTCATCGGCGCCTCTCCGTCGCTCGTGGGCGGGTTGGTGAAAGCCTGGAACCTCGTGGGACGGCCGTCGAGACGGGCAAGCATGCGATCTCATGTAGTGATCGATAAGAACCGCTTGCCCTTTCGGCCTCGACAGCGCGGGAACGGGCTCGCGAGGATCGCAGCATGGCCGATGTCCTGCTGCTTTCCGCCGACGACGTGCGCGCGGTGTTCGACCTTCCGGCGGCGATCGCCTCGCAGCGGGCCGCGTTCGGGGCGCTCGGCCGCCGGGAGGCGCGGCTCGCGCCGCGGCTGCTCCTGGACGGCCCGGACGGCGGCGTAGCGTTCTGCTACGTGTCCCGCCTGCCCGGCACCGGCGCGGTCTCCAAGTTCGGCAGCGTCACCCCGGGCAACGCGGCGCGCGGCCTGCCGACCGTGGCGGCGCTGGTGACCGTCCAGGACCCGGTGGACGGGCGGCCCGTCGCGATCATCGAGGGCGAGGCGGTGACGACGCTGCGGACCTCGGCGGCGAGCGCGGTGGCCGCCGACCATCTCGCCGTCCCGGACGCGGCGCGGCTCGCGGTGATCGGCTGCGGCGTGCAGGGGCGGGCGCACGTCCGGGCGATGGCGGAGGTCCGGCCGATCGGCCGGGTGGCGATGGCGTGCCGCCATCCGGAGACGTGCGACGTCGCCGCCGGGCTGTCGGCCGAGGTGGGGATGCCGGTGGAGACGGCGGCGTCCGTGCGCGCGGCCGTCGAGGGAGCGCAGATCGTCGTCACCGCGACGACCAGCGCGGAGCCGATCGTCCGGGGCGAATGGCTCGACCCCGGCTGCACGGTGCTGAGCGTCGGCTCCTTCGCACCGGACCGGGCCGAGGTGGACGACGACGTCCTCACCCGCGCCGCCTCCGTCGTGGTGGACGACGTGCCGACCGCGCTCGACCACGCCGGGCCGGTCGTGGCCGCGATCCGCTCGGGTCATCTGAGCCCGGAGCAGGTGCGTCCCCTCGGGCCGATCGTCGCGGGCCTCGCCGCCGGGCGGGAGTCCGCCGGCGACGTCGTCTTCTACAACAGCGTCGGCGTCGGCGTGCAGGACACGGCGGCGGCGTCCGTCATCGTCGAGCGGGCGCGCGCGTCCGGCGCGGGGCGGATCGCGGAACTCTGACCCGCGCCCCCGGTACACTTCGTTCGGTAAAACGAACGACGGCGGCCGGACGAGAGGCGAACGTGGGCGCGTCAGGGGAATCGGTGCGGGACGTGCTGGCCGGAAACCTGCGCCGCGCGCGGCTGGAGCGCGGCCTGTCGCTGTCGGAGCTGTCCCGCCGGTCGAAGATCGGCAAGGCCACGCTGTCGCAGCTGGAGGCCGGGGCAGGCAATCCCACGATCGAGACGGTGTTCAGCCTGTCGCGCGCGCTGGAGGTCGCCATCTCCGACCTGCTCGACCACCGGGAGCCGTCCGGGCCGACGGTGGTGCGCGCCGCGGACGTGGAGGTCCTGCGCGGCGAGGGCGTCGACCTGCGGCCGCTGCGCGGCATCGAGTCCGGCGGCGCGATCTTCGAGGTGTACGACCAGCGCGTCAGAGCCGGACGCACGCAGGACTCGCTCGGCCACGGCGGGACGGAGCACACGATCGTCCAGGCGGGGCGGCTTCGCGTCCGGGTGGACGGCCGGGACGTCGAGCTGGGGCCCGGCGACTACGTGGGCTTCGACGCCCGGCTGCCGCACTCCTACACGGCGCCCGGCGGGGACGTCCGGTCCGTCCTGCTCCTGCAGTACGGCTCGGATCAGCGGCTTCACACCGCGCCCTCGGGGCCGCCCCACCTGGTGGAGCGTTGACATCCCGCGGGCGGCCGACCTAGCCTCGAAACGTTCGGTTTAGCGAACGTCGGCGGAGGGGCGATGACGCGGGTCGTGGTGCTCGGCGCCGGGATCGTCGGCGCGGCCTGCGCCCGCGAGCTGGCCCTGGCCGGATGCGCGGTCACCGTCGTGGACCGCGCCCGTCCCGCCGCCGCGACGACCGCGCACGGCGAGGGCAACGTCCTCGTCTCCGACAAGGAGCCCGGCCCGGAACTCGAACTCGCGAAGCTGTCACTCCGGCTGTGGCCGCGGATCCTCGACGCGCTCCCGGACGCCGGGGGAGCGGAGTGGGACCCGAAGGGCGGCATCGTCGTCGCGACCACCCGCGAGGGCGCCGCCGCGCTCCGGGACTTCGCGGACGCCCAGCGCGCGGCGGGCATCACGGCCGGCGAACTCGACGCCGCCGCCTTCGCCGAGGCCGAACCGCACGCCACGAGAGACGTCGCCGCCGCCGTCCACTATCCGCAGGACGCGCAGGTCCAGCCGGTCGGCGCCGCGACCGCGCTGCTCGCCGACGCCGTCCGCGCCGGGGCCGTGCTGGAGACCGGCCGCGAAGTCGTCGGCGCCGTCACGCGCGGCGGGCGGATCACCGGCGTCCGCACCGCGACCGGGCTCGTCGAGGGCGACGCCGTCGTCAACGCCGCCGGGCCGTGGGCGGGCGAGGTCGCCGCGCGGCTCGGCGTCCGGCTGGACGTCCGGCCACGGCGCGGCGAGGTGCTCGTCACCGCGCCGATGCCGCCGACCGTCTTCCACAAGGTCTACGACGCCGACTACGTAGGCGCTGTCGGCAGCGGCGCGGGGGAGCTGCAGGCGTCCGCCGTCGTGGAGTCCACCCGCGCCGGGACGATCCTGCTCGGCTCGTCGCGGCGCCGCGTCGGGTTCGACGACCGGCTCCGCCCCGACGTGCTAGCGGTGATCGCGGGCAAGGCGCTGCGGCTGTTCCCGTCGCTCGCCGGGGTCCCCGTGATGCGCGCGTACGGCGGGTTCCGGCCCTACGTCGCCGACCATCTGCCCGTGATCGGCGCCGACCCTGACCTGGCCGGGCTCTGGCACGCCACCGGGCACGAGGGAGCGGGCATCGGGCTGGCGGCCGGGACCGCCGCCGTCCTGCGCGACCTGATGCTCGGCCGCGAACCGGACGTCGACGCGACCCAGTTCCGGGTCGGCCGGCCCGCCGTCCGGCCGGAGCGGGAGGTCGCATGAGCCTGGTACGGATCACGGTGGACGGCGAGCCCGTCACCGGCGCCGCGGGCCGGACCATCGCGGGCGTGCTGCTCGCGTCCGGCCGCCGCACCTGGCGGACGGGCCCGTCCGGCGCGCCGCGCGGCGTCTTCTGCGGGATCGGCGTCTGCTTCGACTGCCTGGTCACGGTCAACGGCGTCCGCGACGTGCGGGCCTGCCGCCGCCGCGCCCGCGACGGCGACACCGTCACGACCCAGTCCCGTGCGGCGGGCGACGCGCGATGACCCGGCACGTGGTCGTCGTCGGCGCCGGACCCGCCGGGCTCGGCGGCGCGGCGGGCGCCCTGCGCACCGGGGCGGCGGTGACGCTCATCGACTCCGCCGAGAACCCCGGCGGCCAGTACCATCGGGTCCCGTCCGACGCCTACGCCGTCGCCGGTCCCGTGCTGCGGCACCCGCGCTGCGACTGGTGGCCGGAGAGCACCGTCTGGTCGATCGAACGTCCGGACGAGGGCGTGCCGCGGGTCCACGTGCTGCGCGGCGAGGCCGACGCGGACGGGCGGGAACGGCTCGTCCTCGACCCGGACGCGCTCGTCCTCGCGCCCGGCGCTTACGACCGCGTCCTGCCGTTCCCCGGCTGGGACCTGCCCGGCGTCTACACGGCGGGCGCCGCGCAGGCGCTGGCGAAGGGGGAGCGCCTGGCCGTCGGCGACTCCGTCCTGATCGCCGGTTCCGGACCGTTCCTGCTGCCGGTCGCCGCCTCGCTGCTGCGGGCGGGCGCCTTCATCCGGGCGGTGCTGGAGGCAGGTACAGCGGCGGCCGTGGCACGCGGCTGGACGCGGCGCCCTTGGGAACTCGCGGCGCACACCGGCAAGGCCGGGGAACTGGCCGGGTACGCGGCGCTGCTGGCCCGCCACCGCGTCCCCTGCCGGACGGGCCGTGCCGTGATCGAGGCCCGGGGCGACGGACGCGTGGAAGAGGCGGTCACCGCGCGGCTCCGTCCTGACTGGTCGGTCGTGCCGGGCACCGAGAAGGCCGTCGCGGTGGACGCGCTGTGCGTCTCCCACGGCTTCACCCCGCAGCTCGAACTGCCCGTCGCCGCCGGTTGCGCGCTGCGCGACGGCCCGTTCGTGGAGGTGGACGCCGACCAGCGCACCACCGTCCCCGGCGTCTACGCGGCGGGAGAGATCACCGGCATCGCGGGCGCGCAGGCCGCCCGCACGGAAGGGCTCCTCGCGGGCTGGTCCGCCGGGGGAGGCGCACCGGACGACCCCGCGGCGGTCCGCACGCGCCGCCGCCGCGACCAGGCCCACGCGTTCGCCGCCCGCCTCGCCGGTGCGCACCCCATCGGCGCGGCCTGGGCGGGCTGGCTCCGTCCCGGCACCGTCGTGTGCCGCTGCGAGGAGACGACCTACGGCGATCTGCTCAGCGCGGCGGGCGGCCCGTCCCGCAACTCCGCCCACGCGGTCAAGCTGGCGACCCGCGCGGGCCTCGGCCCCTGCCAGGCGCGCATCTGCGGCCCCACCGTCGCCGAGCTGACGGGAAGCGGCAATCCCCACCACCGGCCCATCGCGCAGCCCGTCCGGCTGGGCGAACTCGCACGGCCCCCGATCGAGAACACCCACAGGAAGGTGAACGCCCGATGAGCGACACCGGGACCGCGAGCCTCGGCGGCGTCATCGTGGCCACGGCGCTGCCCTACCGCGAGGACGCCACCGCGCCCGCCGGGCTCGCCGTCGACTACGACGCGTACGCCGAGCACTGCGCCTGGCTGGTCGGCAGCGGCTGCCGCGGCGTCGGCCCGAACGGCTCGCTCGGCGAGTACTCGTCGCTGACCGACGAGGAGCGCCGCCGCGTCGCCCGCACCGCAGTCGAGGCGGCCGGCGGCGACGGCGTGGTCGTCGTCGGCGTGCACGCCCCGGGCTCCCACCAGGCGCGGCGCTGGGCGGAACTGGCGGCCGAGGACGGCGCGGACGGCGTCCTGTGCCTGCCGCCCACCCTCTACCGGGCCAACCCCGGCGAGGTCGTCGCGCACTATGAGGCCGTCGCGTCCGTCGGGCTGCCCGTCATGGTCTACAACAATCCGATCGATACCAAGGTCGACCTCACGCCCGCCCTCCTCGGCGAGATCGCGCAGATCGACGGGGTCGTCGCGGTGAAGGAGTTCTCCGGGGACGTCCGCCGCGTCCTGGAGATCAGGGAGAGGGCGCCGGTGCTGGACGTCGTCGCGGGCGCGGACGACGTCGTCCTCGAATCGCTTCTGATGGGCGCGACCGGCTGGTTCGCGGGCTTCCCCAACGTGTTCCCCGCCGAGTCGGCGCTGCTGTACGAGCTGGCCACCGCCGGACGGCTGGACGAGGCCCGCGCCCTCTACGAACCGCTCGTCGCCGCGTTCCGGTGGGACTCGCGGACCGAGTTCGTCCAGGCCATCAAGCTCGGCATGGACCAGGTCGGCCGGTACGGCGGCCCGTGCCGCCCGCCGCGCGGCCCGCTCACCGCCGAGCACCGCGCCGCCGTCGCCGCCGACATGGACCGCGCCGTCGCGGCGCTCGAACGGCGGAGGGCCGCCTGATGCGCTCGATCCGGACGATCACCGCCGTCGACTCCTACGCCGAGGGCAACCCCGCCCGCGTCGTCACCGGCGGCGTCGCGCCGATCCCCGGCGGCAGCATGGCCGCCAAGCGCCTGCACGCGATCGAGCACCTGGACGGCCTGCGCCGCTTCCTGATGGACGAGCCGCGCGGCCACTCGGCGATGAGCGGCGCGATCCTCCAGCAGCCCACCCGCCCCGACGCCGACTGGGGCGTCGTCTACATCGAGGTCTCCGGGTTCCTCCCGATGTGCGGGCACGGCACGATCGCGCTCGCGACCGTGCTGGTCGAGACCGGGATGGTCGAGGTGACCGAGCCGGAGACGGTCGTCCGCCTGGACGCGCCCGCTGGGCTCGTCGAGGCCCGGGTCGCGGTGCGCGACGGCAGGGCCGAGAACGTCACGCTGCGGATGGTGCCGTCCTTCCTCCTCGAACGCGACGCCGTCGTGGACGTCACGGGGCTCGGCGAGGTCCGCTACGACATGGCCTACGGCGGCAACTTCTACGCGATCACCGAGCTGGACGCGCTCGGGCTGCCGTTCGAGCGGTCCCGCAAGGACGACATCCTCCGGGCCGGGCTCGACATCATGGCCGCGATCAACGAGCGGAACCCGCCGAAGCACCCCGAAGACCCGGGCGTCGCCGGATGCAAGCACGTCCAGTTCCTGGCCCCGGGCTCGGACGCCGCGCACTCGCGCAACGCGATGGCGATCCACCCCGGCTGGTTCGACCGGTCGCCGTGCGGCACCGGCACCTGCGCCCGGATGGCGCAGCTCCACGGACGCGGCGAGCTGCCCCTGAACACCGGCTTCGTCAACGAGTCGTTCATCGGGACCCGCTTCCACGGACGGCTCGTCGCCGCCACCGAGGTCGGCGGGCTGCCCGCCGTCGTCCCGGAGATCTCCGGACGCGCGTGGATCACCGGCACCGCGAACTTCCTGCTCGACCCCACCGACCCCTTCCCCGAAGGCTTCACTTTCTGATGTCACCGAACGAAGCCGTCGCCGCCGCCGTAGCCGCCGCACCCGGATGGGCCGATGCGCCGCCGGAGACCCGCGCCCGCGCCCTGACGTCCGTCGCCGCCGCGCTGGAGGACGCCCGCGCCGAGCTGACGGCCCTCGCCGATGAGGAGACGCGTCTAGGCGCGGCCAGGCTGAACGCGGAGCTGACGCGCACGACGTTCCAGCTCATGCTGTTCGCCGAGCAGGTCAGGGAAGGCGCGTTCTACGACGCCCGCATCGACGCCGCCGACCCCGGATGGCCCACCGGCCCTCGCCCCGACCTGCGCCGCTACCGGACGGCGATCGGGACGGTGCTCGTGTTCGCGGCGAGCAACTTCCCGTTCGCGTTCAGCGTCGCGGGCGGCGACACGGCGTCGGCGTGGGCGGCGGGCTGTCCCGTCGTCGTCAAGGCCCACCCCGGCCACCCGCGCCTGTCCCGCCGGACGGCCGAGGTCATCGGCGGCGCCGGGCTTCCGGGCGGCGTGTTCGGCCTCATCGAGGGGGAGAAGGCGGGCGTCGAGGCGCTCCGGCACCCCGGCATCGCCGCCGCCGCGTTCACCGGCTCGCAGCGGGGCGGCCTGGCGCTGGCGAGGATCGCGGCGGAGCGTCCCGTGCCGATCCCGTTCTACGGCGAGATGGGCAGCGTCAACCCGTCCGTGGTGACGCCCAGCGCGGCGCGGTCGCGCGGCGAGGAGATCGTCCAGGGGTACGCGGCGTCCCTCACGATGGGCGCGGGACAGTTCTGCACCAACCCCGGCCTCCTGTTCGCGCCCGCCGGACTGCTCGGCACGGCGGCCCGGCGGCTCCGCGAGATCGACGCCGCGCCGATGCTGAACGACCGCATCGAATCCGGCTACCTGACGGCGGCGGACGCGCTGGCCGCGCGTCCCGGCGTCCGGCGGCTCGTCTGGCCGGACGACGGCGCCTCCACCGCGCCGCGCCTCCTCACCATGAGCCTGGACGCCTTCAAGTCCGACGCCGACGCCGCTGCCGAGGAGTGCTTCGGCCCGCTCGGCCTCATCGTCACCTACGAGCGCCTCGCCGACGTCGCGGACGTCCTGGCGGGACTGCCCGGCCAGCTCACCGCGTCCCTCCACGCCGAACCCGGCGAGGCCGCCGACCTCGCGGCCCTGACCGCGGTGCTCGCCGGGCGCAGCGGGCGGGTCCTGTGGAACCAGTGGCCCACCGGTGTGTCCGTCACCCACGCGATGCAGCACGGCGGCCCGTTCCCGGCGACGACCGCGCCGTCCACGACCTCGGTCGGCACGGCCGCGATCGACCGGTTCCTGCGTCCGGTCGCGTACCAGGGCTGGCCGCAGGACCTGCTCCCGCCGCCGCTGCGGGACGGCAACCCGTGGAAGATCCCGCAGAGCGTCCGCTAACCCGGGCTCAGCCGACCCAGACGGTCTTGGCGTTGCAGAACGCGTGCATACCCTCCGCCGACAGCTCCCGCCCGTAACCGGAGCGCTTCGTCCCGCCGAACGGAAGCTCCGGATAAGACGTCACCATGCCGTTGACGAACACCTGCCCGGCGTCCAGCTCCCGGACGAACCGCTCCCGCTCGACTTCGTCGCGCGTCCAGGCGTTCGAGCCGAGCCCGAAGCCCGTCGCGTTCGCGACCGCCACCGCCTCCGACACCCCGCGGACGCGGAATACCGACGCGACCGGCGCGAAGACCTCCTCGTGGTACATCCGCATGTCCGGCGTCACCCCGGAGACCACGGTCGGCGGGTAGAACCAGCCGGGGCCGTCCGGGCGCTCGCCGCCGCACAGCACCGTCGCGCCCTTGCCGACCGCGTCCGCGACCTGCTCCTCGGCCTCCGCGCGCCCCTCCTCGCTGACGAGCGGGCCGATGTCGGTGGCGTCGTCCATCGGGTCGCCGACCCGCTTCGCGCGCATGTTCTCCACGAACAGCCGCTCGAACTCGTCCGCGCAGCCGATGTCGACGATGAAGCGCTTCGCCGAGATGCAGCTCTGCCCGTTGTTGAGGCACCGCGACTCCGCGGCCGTCCGCGCCGCCGCCTCGATGTCGGCGGACGGCATCACCACGAACGGGTCGCTGCCGCCGAGCTCCAGCACGGACGGCTTGACCTCGCTTCCCGCGATCGACGCGACGGACCGTCCCGCGGGCTCGCTGCCGGTGAGCGTCGCCGCCTTCACCCGCGGGTCGCGCAGGACGCGCTCGACCTTGGACGAGCCGATGAGCAGCGTCTGGAACGCGCCCTCCGGGAACCCGGCGCGGCGGAACAGGTCCTCCAGGAACAGGGCCGTCTGCGGGACGTTCGACGAATGCTTCAGCAGCCCCACGTTGCCCGCCATCAGCCCCGGCGCCGCGAACCTGACCACCTGCCAGAGCGGGAAGTTCCACGGCATCACCGCCAGCACCGGCCCGAGCGGCTGGTAGCGCACATAGGCGTCCCGCGCGCCCACCGCCTCCGCGCCGGCGGGACGGCGGTCGGCCAGGAACTCCTCGGCGTGCGCGGCGTAGTACCGGCACGCCTTCGCGCACTTCTGGACCTCCGCGCCGGCGGCCTTCAGGGTCTTGCCCATCTCGGTCGTCATCATCGCGGCGATCTGCTCGGACTCCCGGTCCAGAATGCCCGCGGCGGCGTTCATCCACTCCGCGCGCTGTGCGACGCCGGTCGTGCGGTAGGAGGCGAACGTCTCCGCCGCCCGCCCGATGCGCCGGTCGACCTCCTCGTCGGTCAGCGCGTCGAAGGTCTTCTCGACCTCGCCCGTCGCGGGGTTGGTCGTGGCGATCGTCGTCATGGTCCGGGACGTGCCCGAGCGACCCGCCCGGAAACACCCGCCCGGACGGGCTCAGACGGGGATCACGCAGACCGGGGACGGCACCGGCAGCGGCGTCCCGGCCGGTTCGGGGACGCCGTCCGCGCCGAGCCGGAACGTCGCGATCGTGTCGCTGTGCTCGTTGGCCACGTGCATCCACGGGCCGTCCACGTGCAGGTCGCGGGGCCAGGCGCCGCCGGACGGGACGTCCGCGACCGGTTGAAGGGCCGCGCCGCCGTCCAGCACCCGGTGCGCGGTCACCACGGCGGTTCCCCGCGTCGAGGTGTAGACGTACCGGCCGCCGTCGCCGAGCTTGATCGCCGCGCACAGCGCCTGGCCGTCCACGGGCTCGGCCGTCGCGGGCGACTCCGCCACGACCTCCAGGCGCGCGTACCCGTCCAGCGGGCGCAGCACGAGCATGGACGCCGACAGCTCCGCCACCACATGGACGTGCCCGCCCGGATGGACGACCAGATGCCGCGGCCCCGATCCGGCCGGCAGCGCAGTCTCTCCGGCGAGCCGCAGCACGCCGTCCTCGATCCGGAAGGAGCGGATCAGGTCGGCTCCCAGGTCGGTCGTCAGGATCGTCCCGTCCGGGGCGTTGACGCTCGCGTGCGCGTGCGGGCCCTCCTGCCGGTCGGTCACCGGGCCGCTGCCATGCCCCTCCGCCACGTCCGGCTCGCCCACGAACCGGCCGTCCGGACCCAGCGCAACGGCCCTGACCGTCCCTGACCCGTAGTCGGCGACGATCAGAGACCCGCCGCCGGGCGTCACCGACAGGTGGCAAGGCAGCGCCCCCGCCGTCCGCGCCCCGATCTCGCGGAGCCGCCCGCCGGACGCGTCGAAGGCCACGACGCCGCCCGCGTCCTCCTCACGCACCGCGTAAAGGACGTCCCTGCCCGGATGCACCGCCAGATACGACGGGCTCACCGCCTCCGCGGCGAGCTCCGGCCCCTCCAGGACGCCGTCGTCCCGCCGCGTCACCCGGTAGATCCCGGCGCCGTTCCCGGCCTCGCCCGTGTACGTGCCGACCCAGAACGCCCGCCCGCTCAACCCGGACTCCCTCCGCCGCGGTGATCCGCCCGCCCCGGAGCGGGCGGCCGAGGGCGAGCCTAGCCCCAGCCCCGCGGCGGGATTCGCGATGTGCCAGGTCAGCAGGCTCTGACCAGGTGAAACGTGACATGTCTCATACACTTCGCCGGTTTGGAACGCGCCAAGGAGCCGTGGCGTTTATCCCGGTTTGGTGTGACCTTTGGGGGGAGAAGACCTTGGCGTTCCCGGTGATGCTGCGCTCGCTGCGCCATCACAACTACCGGCTGTGGGCCGCGGCGGACTTCGTCTCGATCACCGGGACGTGGATGCAGGTCCTCGCGCTGAACTGGCTCATCCTGTCCATCACGGGCTCGGCGACCAGCGTGGGGCTCGGCCTGGTGCTGCAGGCGCTGCCGACGATGCTGCTCGGCCCGTGGGGCGGCGTGATCGCCGACCGGCTGCCCGCCCGGTACGTCGTCGCGGCCGGGCAGGGCGCGCAGGCGCTGCTGTCGGGGCTGCTCGCGGCCATCGCGGCGGGCGACCCGTCCGGCACCGCGGGGCTGTACGCGATCTCGCTGGCGTCCGGCGTCGTCACGGCCACGACGTCCCCCGCCCTCGGACGGTTCGGCGCCGAGGTCGTCGGGCCGGAGGACCTGTCCAACGGGCTGGCGCTCGGTTCGGTGCTCAGCTCCGGCGGGCGGATCCTCGGGATGAGCCTCGCCGGGGTCGTGATCCCGCTCGCGGGCATGCCCGGCGCGTTCGTGACGAACTCCGCGAGCTTCCTCGCCGTCCTCGCCGCCATCGCGCTCATGCGCCCGAAGGAGCTGCACGCGCTGCCGCCGGCCGAGCCGGGGGAGCGGGGGCTCGCGGCCGGTTTCCGGTACGTCCTCGCCTCGCCCCGGCTGCTGATCATGTTCGGGCTGGCGTTCGTGCTGGGCAGCCTCGGCCGCAACTACCAGGTCACCATGGCGGCGATGAGCCAGGGCCCGCTGGACGCCGGCGCGGGCGGGTACGGCGCGCTGTCGGTGGCGTTCGCCGCCGGCACCGTCCTCGGCGGCGTCTACGCCGCGTCCAGAGCCCGCCTCCCGCTCCGGCTGCTGCTGATCACGGCGACGCTCTGCGCGGCCGGGCAGATGCTCAGCGGCGCCGCGCCGAGCCTGCTGCTGTTCGGCGCCGCGATGCTGCCGATCGCCGCGTGCGCGGTCGTCCTGGACACCACCGTCAGCACGCGGGTGCAGCTGGACAGCCCCGGCCACCTGCGCGGCCGCGTCATCGCCGCGCAGGGCATGGTCGGCGCCGCGTCCGGCGCGTTCGGCGGTCCCGCGCTGGGCGCGCTGTGCGACGTCCTGGGCCCGCGCACGGCGCTGGTCTCCGCGGGCGCGGTCAGCCTCGCCGCGGCCCTCGCCGCGGCCTACGGGCTGGCCCGGGTGCGCCGGGCCCGCGCCGCCGGCGCCCCCGCCGCCGCCGAGCCCGTCCCCGTGCTGGCCGCCGAGGCCGCCTGACCTCCCGGTCACGCCGGTTCGCTGCGGCGGCGGGGAGAGCCCTGATACGGTCTCGCGCGGTCGACCTATGATCGCCGGTTGGGGACGGGCGGCGCCGCGGGGGACGTCGGCGCGCCTCACCCGCCGAGGAGATGAGAGAGGCAATGGCAGATATCACCGAGTCGCCCGAGTGGTCCGCGCTGGCCGAGCACCAGGCGGCGCTCGCCGGGCGGCACCTGCGCGAGCTCTTCGCCGACGATCCGGGGCGCGTCGGCCGCATGACCGTGACGGCGGGGGACCTTCACCTGGACTACTCCAAGCACCGCGCCACCGCCGAGACGGTGCGGCTGCTGGTGGCGCTCGCCGAGCGGGCCGGGCTGCGCCGCCGGATCGACGCGATGTTCTCCGGCGAGCACATCAACGTCAGCGAGGACCGCGCCGTCCTGCACACGGCGCTGCGGCTCCCGCCGGGCGAGGCCCTGGCGGTGGACGGGCAGGACGTCGCGGCCGACGTGCACGCCGTGCTGGACAAGATGGCCGACTTCGCGGGACGCGTCCGCTCCGGCGAGTGGACGGGCTTCACCGGCAAGCGCATCACCACCGTCGTCAACATCGGCATCGGCGGCTCCGACCTCGGCCCCGCGATGGCCTACGAGGCCCTCCACGACTACGCCGACGCGGGCATCTCCTGCCGGTTCGTCTCCAACATCGACCCGGCCGACATCCTCGGGAAGCTCGCGGGCCTCGACCCCGAGCAGACGCTGTTCGTCGTCGCGTCCAAGACGTTCGGGACGCTGGAGACGCTCACCAACGCCAAGGTCGCCCGGAAGTGGCTCGTCGACGGGCTCGGCGACGGCGAGGCCGTCTCCCGGCACTTCGTCGCCGTGTCGACCAACGCCGAGCGGGTCGCCGAGTTCGGCATCGACACCGCCAACATGTTCGGCTTCTGGGACTGGGTCGGCGGCCGGTACTCCTTCGACGGCGCCATCGGCCTCGCGCTGATGATCGCGATCGGCGGGGAGGCGTTCCGGGAGATGCTCGCCGGGTTCCGCGAGATCGACGAGCATTTCCGCGGCGCGCCTTTCGAGGCGAACATGCCCGTCCTGATGGGGCTGCTCGGCGTCTGGTACACCGACTTCTTCGGCGCGCAGACCCGTGCCGTCCTGCCCTACAGCCAGCGCCTCGCCCGGTTCCCCGCCTACCTGCAGCAGCTCACGATGGAGTCGAACGGCAAGTCGGTGCGGGCGGACGGCGCGCCCGTCGTCGCGCAGACCGGCGAGATCTTCTGGGGCGAGCCCGGCACCAACGGCCAGCACGCCTTCTACCAGCTCCTGCACCAGGGCACCCGGCTCGTCCCCGCCGACTTCATCGGCTTCGCCGAGCCGTTCGAGGACCCCCCGGCCGACGGCGCGGCGGGCATGCACGACCTGCTCACCGCGAACATGCTCGCGCAGACGTCGGCGCTCGCGTTCGGCAAGACCGCCGAGGAGATCGCCGCCGAGGGGACGCCCGCCGCGGTCGTCCCGCACAAGGTCATGCCGGGCAACCGGCCGACGAGCACGATCCTGGCGCCGAAGCTCACCCCGAAGACGCTCGGCTCGCTCGTCGCCCTCTACGAGCACATCGTGTTCGTCGAGGGGACGGTCTGGGGGATCGACTCCTTCGACCAGTGGGGCGTCGAGCTCGGCAAGGTCATGGCGATGGACCTCGCGCCCGCGCTCACCTCGCAGGAGCCCCCGGAGGACGCGCCGGACGCGTCCACGGCCGCGCTCGTCCGGACGTACCGTGCGCTGCGAGGCCGGAGGGTCTAGCCCCGGGCCTCCATGACGGCGCGGAACTCCTCGAAGGAGATGAAGCCGTCGAGGTTGCTGTCGGCCTTCTCGAACCTGTCCTGCGTCTCGGCGCGGGTCCAGGAGAGGCCCAGGTCCTCCAGGACGAGGGTGAACTCCATCAGGTCGAGCCTCTGGTCGCCGCCGAGGTCCGCGCGGGTGAACAGGGTGTGCAGGTCGTCCCCGGCCGGTGTGGTCGTCATCTCGCTCCTCGTCGCGGTCCGCCCGCCCGAATCATCCCACAGGGCGGGGGCCGGACGGCCCGTCCCCGGTCAGCTCGGGGACGCGGTGCCGGTACCGCTCCAGCAGCGCGACGTTCAGCTCGTCGCTGCCGGGGACGTTCGCGCTCGTCCAGCGGAGCAGGTCCGCGCCGCGCGCCGCCGCGAGGTCGTCGAGTGCGGCCAGGACGCGCGACCACGCGTACGCGGCGAGGATCGTGGAGGCCGCCGCCGTGCGCGGCGCCGCCGCCGGGTGCAGGACGTCGCCGGGCGGGACGCAGGTGTCCAGCACGATCGAGGCGTGGTCGGCCAGCGTCGTCGCCGCCCGCGCCGCCGCGCCCTCCGACGCCCGCGCCGAGGTCACCGCGATCACCGGCACGCCCCGCGCGGCGCACTCCTGGGCGATCTCGACCGGATAGGGGTTGCGGCCGCTGGTGGAGAACACCACCGCCACGTCGGGCGGGGCGGGCGCGGCCTCCTCGACCACGGCGCGCCCGGTCCCGGCCTGCCGCTCGGCGCGGGTGCTCAGCACGGCGTCGTCGAGCGGGAACACCCGCGGGTCCCAGATCGGGCGGACGGCGGCGAGCCCGCCCGCCCGGTAGAACGTCTCCAGCACCATCGCCAGCGAATGCCCCGCGCCGGCGACGTGCACGATCCCGTCCGCCTCGACCGCCTCCAGCAGCAGCCCGGCCGCCTCGCCGATCGCGTCACCGGAGGCCGCGTCGAGGTCGTCCAGCAAAGTTCGCACCCGGTCGGGGAGCTGCGGCCTGGTGAGCTCACGCATCAGGGAGGGCCTCCTTCAGGGTGCTGGACAGGTCGTCCTGGCCGGACGCGGCGCGGAGCCGGTCGGCCAGGCCGCCGGACAGGGCGCGGGCCAGGCCGGACAGCGTCCCGACGTGCGCGTCCGGGTCGGGCGTGCAGAACGCGAGCAGCAGGTCCACCGGGTCGTTGTCGGGGTGGCCGAACTCGACGGGCGCCGCCAGCCGGGTCACGCCGACGCCGACGGCGAGCCCGCCTTCCTCCGGACGGGCGTGGACGAGCGCGAGCCCCTTCGTCAGCACGATGTACGGGCCGTTCTCCTCGACCACCCGGACGCAGGCGTCCGGGTACCCCTCGCCGGCGGCGCCCGCCTCGACCAGCGCGGAGGCCGCCTTCCGGACGGCCTCCCGCCAGTCCCCGGCCGTGACCTCGTCGGTGGCGGTGACGATCGTCATGAAAGCCAGCCCTGGGCGGTCAGGTGCTCGCGGAGCTGCGCCTCCAGGCCGTCCTTGTCGAGGAAGTCGCTGATCGTGATGACGACGGGCGCGAGGTCGGCGATCTCGCTGGTGTGCATGCCCTGCCCGATCACCACGTCGGGCGACATCCCGCGCGCCGTGGACACGTCGGTGTTCTCCACCCGGGCGTCCACGCCGAGCGAGCGGAGCGCGTCCTCGGCGGTCATCTTGAGCATGAGGCTGGAGCCCATGCCGACCCCGCAGACCGCGAGGATCTCCAGTTGCCGGTCGATTGCCATGTCGTCCTTCTCCCCTGTGATGGTGGTGGTCAGGCCTTCGCCGGTGCCTTGTCCTCGGGCGCCGGGCCCTCCGCCGCGGCGCGGCGCTTCTCGGTGCGGCCGAGGATGAGCAGCGTCGCGACCGTCGCGGCGAGCGCGACGGCGGGCACGGCCCAGACCGAGCCGTCGCCGATGACCGGGTCGACCGCCTTCAGCAGCCACGCGATCGCGTACCAGTCCGGGTCGGCGAGGGTGGCCAGCTCCGGCGCGGTCTTCTCGAACAGGTCCCACGTGACGGCCTGCCCGATCGCGAGGATCAGGCCGGTGATCACGCCGCCGAGGACGGCGCCGCGCCAGCCCGCCACCACGTTGCCGAACAGCCCGGCCGCGCCGCCCACGAAGAACAGCATGATCATGGGCGGGGCGAGGGTGAACCAGCCGGCCCCGGCGAACACGCCCAGGCAGATCAGGAACACGCCCGTGGACGCCACGAACCCGACCATGACGGCGGTCGGCGCGACGGGGAACACGGTCGGCGCGTCCAGCGCGGGACGCGTCCCCGGGATGACCTTGTCGCTGAACCCCTTGAACGCCGGGACGATCTCGCCGAGGAACATCCGGACGCCGAACAGCAGGATCGCGATGCCGCCCGCGAACCGCAGGCCGACCAGCAGCGCCCACACCCATGGGGACAGTTTGGGGTCCATCTCCGTCGCGGCCTTCGACACCACGCCGTCGTCGGCGAGCGCGACCCCGACCAGCATGATCACGGAGATGATCAGCGCGGTGCTGACGTTGACGTCCTTGAAGAACGACAGCTGGCGCGGCAGCTTCAGCTTCTCGGTGTCGTGCTTCTCACGGCTGCCGAGCGGGCGCGCGGCGTACCCGGTGATCAGGCAGGCGAGCGAGCTGGTGTGCGCGAACCCGAACCGGTCGTCCGGCATGACGCGGCGCATCAGCGGCCGCATCCACAGCGGCTGGACGGTCCAGTACGCGGCGACGAACCCGGCCCCGCACAGCACCAGCGTGAGCTGGTCGGCGCCCGGCGCGATCGTCACCAGCGACGCGACCGTCACCGTGCTGACCCAGAACATCAGGTGCCCGGTCAGGTACAGGTACCTGGCCGCCGGGAACAGCCGCACGATCAGCACGTGGACGAGGAACGCGACCGTGATGACCAGCGCGATCGTCCCGCCCTGGTCGCCGAGGAAGTCGGTGAGGGTCTTGTCGGCCTTCGGCGGCGTGGTGCCCATCGCGCTGGCGAGGACGTTCTGGAAGCTGGTCAGCCCGCCGGTGAACACCTCGACGCCGATGAACAGGATGACCACGCCGATCGTGGCGCGCAGCGCCCCGGCGAAGACGTCCTCGAACCGTTTGCGCTGCAGGATCAGCCCGATGAGCGTGATGAGCCCGATCAGGATGGGCACCTGGCCGAACACGTTGTCGGCCAGGAAGGTGAGGATGTCCTTGATGACGTCCATGGTGAAGTCGCCTCACTTCTCGGGGGTGGGGTGGTGCGCTGTCGCCCCCGTCAGCGCGGTTGGACGGCCGTGGATCCCGGGCGGCGCGCCCGGGGGCCGGTCAGTGGCCCGGTGTGTCTCGGTCGGTCAGTGGTTCGGTGGTCTCAGGTCCAGCTCCAGGCGGTACCGGTCGCCGCGGTACACCGACCGGACGTACTCGAGCGGCCGCCCGTCCAGGTCCCTGGTGATCCGCTCGAACAGGAACGCCGGCGTGTGCACGGGGACGCCCAGCTCGGCGGCCTCCTCGGCGGTGGTGACGGTCGGCTCGATCGTCTCGGTGCCCGAGGCGATCACGATGCCGCCGCCGCGCAGCAGGTCGTAGAACGACTGCCCCTCCAGGTCCTGCCGGCGCAGGCCGGGCAGCAGCGACCGCGGCAGGTAGAGCGTCTCGATGGCCATGGTGGCGCCGTCCGCCAGCCGCAGCCGCCGAATGGTAAATACCTCTTCGATGGGTGACAGGGCCAGCCGCCTGCCGATCCGCGCCCCCGCGGCTTCCGTGCGGAACGACAGGACCCGGCCGCCGGGCTTCATCCCGCGCCTGATCATGTCCTCGGTGAACGACGTCATGGTCAGCGACACGGCGATCCGGGGTTCGGCCACGTAGGTGCCGCTCCCGTGCCGCCGGTCGAGCAGGCCCTCGGCGACCAGGCCGTCGATGGCCTGCCGCAGCGTGGGCCGCGACACGCCGAGTTCGGCGGCCAGCCGGCGCTCGGACGGCAGGGCGTCCCCGACGTCCAGGCCGTCCAGCATCGCGAGCAGCTCGCGGCGCACGGCCTGCCGTTTCGTGCTCCCGGACCGGGACTCGCCGGTGGATGTCACGCCGCTCACCCCCTTCGATGCTGTTCCTGTCGTGGCACACGGTATGTCCCAATATGGCGACTGGTCAATACCACTTTGTCGATGTTTGCCGTGGTCGTGGCGCTGGGGCCCGACCTACCGTCGCGGAATGAGGAATCTCACACGCGGCGCCCTGGCGCTGACGCTTCCGCTGGTCCTGCCCGCGGCCCTCTGCGCGGCCCCCGCCCAGGCGGCCCCGCCGTCCGCCCCGCCGGGCGCCAAGGAGGGGTGGCGGTTGGTGGCGGACGAGCCGTTCAACCGGCACCTGGACGACCGCAGAGCACCCTGGAAACCGGACGGCGACGGCCCGTCCAGCCCCTACAACGTCGACATGTACGACAACGACGGCGCCTACTTCGACACCGTCGGCGGCCCGGCGTTCCGGCAGCAGCTCGCGAAGATGAAGACCTACCGCAAGTCGTTCGCGTTCGGGAAGCGCGGCTGGCTCACCGCCGAGCTCGCCGCCCGCGACGCCGACGGGGACGGCCGCCCGGACACGCCGCCGACGCTCACGTCCCGCGGGGGAGTCGCGCACCTGGACGAGCCGGCCCACCAGGCGGGCGTCGTCATCCGCTCCACCCGCGACCTGCCCGCCGAGTACAGGGTCGAGATGACGCTGCGCGGCCTCGACTTCGGCGGGCAGCGCGGCGGCTCGTGGGACTACCCGGACGGCCGGATCAACGGCTACTCCCCGGACGGCTGCAAGACCAACTTCCCCTGGGCGTCCGGCGGGGACTTCGCCAGGCCGGAGTGCGAGTGGGCGAACGTCCGCACCGACTCCAACGGCTTCTACTACATGTCGATCATGGACTACCGGCAGGTGGCGCCGCACAACAACGTGTTCGTCCACGCCCACCGCAAGGTCGCCATGGACGGCTACAACCGCTACAAGTACACCGGGACCGGCCTGCTGAACTGCAACCCCGTCACCAAGCAGTACGAGCCGTACTCCGCCGGGACGGGCAACGGCGTCAACGCGCTGTTCATGACCGACGACCGCCGCTACGCGACGATGCCGGGCACCGAGTACCTGATGCAGAGCGAATGCGGGTTCAGGAAGGGCGGCGCGATCGTCTCCGCCGTCGACATGAAGCCCGAACTGCTGCCGGAGCAGCCCTACACGTTCGCGATCGAGCGGCGCGACGGCGCCTATACGATGGAGATGTCCGGCGTGTTCGCGCACGTGGGCCGCGCGACGTTCCGGTACACGCGGGCGTTCGTGCAGGACGGCGAGCCCATCTGGCACTACAACCAGCGCCCGGACGAGTACGACGGCCGGTTCGACGCCGACTGGACGTGGCAGGGCCCGGGCGGGACGCTCACCGACCGCGGCACCTGGCCCGCGGGGTCCGCGTACCCGGACCGGTTCATGATCGGTGACCCGCACATGAATTTCTACGAGGGATCGGCGAAGGTGGACGATATTCGCCTCTACGTCCCGGACTAATTGTCGGTGGCGTCGGCTAGGTTCCGTGGGAACGTGCCAGCCTTCGCTATGGGGGGACCCGTGATCAGGCGGACGACGTGATTCGGCAGGCGACGTGACCCCGCGCACGACCGCACCGGGGGCACCGGGCGGAGGGGCCGCGCAGACCGTGCGGGGCGGGCCGGCCGGGCAGACCGTGCAGGGCGTGCCGCCCGAGCCGTCCCTCGCCGACCCCTGCGCCGAGCGGGAGCCGGCGGGGGAGCGGCTGCACGGCGGCTCGGCCGCGCCCCCGGCGCTGGACGTGTTCCTGTCCGGCCGGGTCTTCATGGACATGATCTTCACCGGGCTGCCGGGGCTGCCGCCGCCCGGCACCGAGATCGTCACCGACGGGCTCGGCTCCGCGCCCGGCGGCGTCGCGAACATCGCCGTCGCGATGAGCCGGCTCGGCCTGCGGGTCGGGCTGGCCGCGGAGTTCGGCGACGACATGTTCGGCGCCTACCTGTGGCGGACGCTCGCCGAGCAGGAGGGCGTCGACCTCGGCCTGTCCCGGCGGGTGCCGGGCTGGCCGACGCCGGTGACGGTGTCGATGGCCTACGACTCCGACCGCAGCATGGTGACGTACTCGCGCCCCGTCCCGGGCCCACCGGACGGCCCGCCGGGCGGGACGCCGGGCATGCCGCCGCCGTCCGCGCGGGCGTGCTTCGTCGACGTCGACCAGCCGCTGCCGCCGTGGGCCGCCGCGATGCGCGCGTCCGGCACGCTCGTCTTCGGCGACCTCGGCTGGGACCAGACCGGCGCCTGGCCCGCCGAGGTCCTCGACCGCCTCGACCACGTCGACGTGTTCCTCCCGAACGCCGCCGAGGCCATGGCCTACACGCGCACGGGCACCCCGTCCGACGCCGCCGAGGCCCTCGCCGAGCGCGTGCCCGTGGTCGTCGTCAAGCGCGGCGGCGACGGCGCCATCGCCGTCGACTCGGCGGCGGGGGAGCGGGCCGAGGTCCCCGCCCTGCCGGTCGAGGCGCTCGACCCGACCGGCGCGGGCGACGTGTTCGCCGCCGGGTTCGTGTTCGCGACCCTCGCCGGGCTCCCGCTCGCCGAGCGGCTCCGGTTCGCCAACCTGTGCGCCGGGCTGTCGGTGCGGCACCACAGCGGCTCGCTCGGCTCGCCCTGCTGGGGCGAGATCGCCGCGTTCGGCGAGTCCGGCGAGGTGCCCGACGCGGTGCTGGCCGACTACGCGTTCGTGATCCCGTTCATCCCGGACGCGGCCGACGAAACGGCCGAGACGGTCGTCCGCGCCGAGCCCACCCTCCGCAAGGAGCGGTAGAAGCATCGGCGCATGCGACCGCAGCGCCACGATCACAAAGCCGCACGGTCTCAGCGACCCGCATCGTGGCGTGAGGATCGACCGGCTCGCGACGGGGGTTCCAGGGGTCGCCCCCTGGGCTAGCCGGCGAGGCCGGTGCGGTACTCCTGCGGGCTGACGCCGTGCTCCCGCTTGAACGCGGTGCTCAGCGCGAACGCGTTGCCGTAGCCGACCTGCCGCGCCACCGACTCCAGCGTCGCGTCGCTTTCCCGCAGCAGGTCGGCGGCCTGCGCGAGGCGGATCCCGGTCAGGTATGACATGGGCGGCTCGCCGATCAGCTTCGCGAACCGCTGCGCCAGCGCCGCGCGCGACACCCCGACCTGGGACGCCAGGTCGGCGACCGTCCACGGGTGGGACAGGTCGTCGTGCAGGAGCCGCAGCGCCGGGCCGACCACGGTGTCGCCGTGCGCGCGGTACCAGCCGGGCGTCTCGGCGTCCGGGCGGGAGAACCAGGCGCGGAGCGTCGCGATGAGCAGCAGGTCGAGCAGCCGGTCGAGGACGACGTCCTGCCCGGGCTCGTCCTTGCCGATCTCCTCGCCGAGCACGTCGACGAGCGGCGACTTCCACGTGTCGCCGCGCACGATCGCGATCGGCGGCAGCGCGGACAGCAGCCGCTGCGTCACCGCGCCGCGCATCTGGTACGCGCCGATCAGCATGACCGCCGAGCCGTCCGGGTCGTTGCCCCAGGCGCGGACACCGAGGTCCATCGCCTCGGACATGCTCGTCCCGTCGGGGGTGCTGCAGCGCTGCCCGGGGTGGATGATGATCTGCGGTTCGGTCGCCGGGTCGTCGCCGACCGTGTACGGGTCGGGGCCCCGGAAGATCACCATGTCGCCGGGCGAGACACGCTGGGGCTCGCCGCGGTCCGGGATCACCCACGCGTCGTCGCGCACCATGGACATCAGCGTGATCGGCGCCTCGTCCTGGATCCGGACGGACCAGGGCGGGCTCAGCGACGCGCGGAGCATGAACGCTCCCCGCGCCCGCGGGCCGTCGAGGAGGTCGGTGAGCGCGTCCATGGGACCAGCGTAGACGCTCGCGTATGCGGGCGAGCTTCTCAACGATGGTGGCCGGGACCGGCCGGCTGTTGACTTAAGGGCATGACGAACAACGCGCAGAACATCATCGAGAACGGCCTCACCCTCGTCCTCGGCGGGACCGGCAAGACCGGCCGCCGCGTGGTCGAGCGGCTGGAGGCGCTGGACGTCCCGGTCCGCATGGGCTCGCGGTCGGCGTCCCCGGCCTTCGACTGGACGGACGAGTCCACCTGGGCGCCCGTGCTGCAGGGCGTCGAGAAGGTCTACCTGTCGTACTACCCGGACCTGGCCGCGCCCGGCGCGGTCGACGCCGTCCGCTCGTTCACGGCCGCCGCGGCCGGCGCGGGCGTCCGGCACGTGGTCCTGCTGTCGGGACGCGGGGAGGACGAGGCGCAGGAATGCGAGCGGATCGTCCAGGCGTCCGGCGTCGCGTGGACGGTCGTGCGGGCGAGCTGGTTCGCGCAGAACTTCAGCGAGGACTACCTCCTCGACCCCGTCCGGGAGGGCGAGGTCGTCCTCCCGGCGGGCGACGTCCCGGAGCCGTTCGTGGACGCCGACGACATCGCCGACGTCGCCGTCGCGGCCCTCACCCGCGACGGGCACGCCGGCGAGGTCTACGAGGTGACCGGCCCCCGCGCCCTGACCTTCGCCGACGCCGTCGCCGAGATCGGCCGCGCCGCCGGACGCGACATCGCGTTCGTCTCCGTCCCCGTGGAGGACTACGCGGCCGCGCTCAAGCACCAGGGCCTTCCCGACGACCTCATCGAGTTCCTCACCTACCTGTTCGGCACCGTCCTGGACGGCCGCAACGCGCAGCCCACCGACGGGGTCCGGCGGGCGCTCGGCCGCGAGCCGAACGACTTCGCCGACTTCGCCCGGAACACCGCGGCCAGCGGCATCTGGTCCAGCTGACCATCCGCAGCTTGAGAAGAAATGGAGCACGACGATGCAATCCGCACTCGCCGCCGTCGCGGCGACCCTCGCCATCATCATGGCCGCCGGCATGGCCGGGACGTTCTTCGGCTTCTCCACCAGCGTGATGCCGGGCCTGGACGCCGCGCGGCCCGCCTCGGCGATCGACGCCTTCAAGGGCATGGACCAGAAGATCCAGAACCCGCTGTTCATCTCCATGTTCGTGCTGCTCCCGGTGGCGGCGATCGCGGCCGGGGTGCTGCTGCTGACGCTCGACGAGAACTCGGCGGCCGTCCTGTTCTTCGTCGCGGCGGGCGTGTACTTCGTGGGCGCGTTCGTCCCGACCATCGCGGTCAACATCCCGATGAACAAGGCCCTGGAGGCGGTGTCGATCCCGCAGGACGCGTCCGAGGCGGCGAAGATCTGGTCGGACCACTCCGGCCGCTGGACGACCTGGAACACCGTCCGCACCGTGTTCAGCTGGGCGAGCCTCCTGGCGATGAGCCTCGGCGTCTACCACTGGGGCAAGAACAACTGACACCGAACGCACCAAGGAAACGCGGCCCGCGCTCCACCCGGAGCGGGGCCGCGTTGTCGTTCCGCCCGTCCCGCGCTAGGGAACGAGCAGTCCCCAGTAGACCGCCCAAGGGACGAACACCACGCCCGCCGTGACCAGCAGCCCCAGCCGTACGCGCTCGCCCGCCGGGACGGTCGCGGCGTCCCGCCGCCATGCCACCGCCGTCGCGATCCCGGCCGCGACGGCCGCGACGGCGAGCGCCTGGAGCACCAGCCACGGCAGCGGCCTGCCCGCCAGGACGGGTCCCGGGTCCGGCGTCCGTCCGGCGGCCATGAGATAGAAGATGTAGAAGAGCAGGCCGACCGCCGAGGTCAGCCCCGCTCCGGCGAGCAGCCGCGCCCACCGGCTCACCGGACGCACCGCCCGCCCGCGGAGCCGCCGCACCAGCGCCACCAGCGGATAGGCCGTGAACGCGACGATGAACAGCGCGAACGCCGCGAGCTGCATCCACCACGACGCCCACCACGGCGACGGCGAGATCTCCACGCTCGCGTAGTCCTGCTCGGTCGGCGTCGCGGCGTCGGCGACCGGCGGCCGTCCGCTCGTCACGTCGCGGACCCAGGTGCCGACGAGGTCGGCGTATCCGGGAGCGAGCGCCTCGCCGCGCGTGACGCCGCCGTCCGGGGTGGTGTGCGCGGCGTGGTCGGCGTCCGCGAAGAAGCGGAACGTGTAACGGGTGTTTCCGCCGCGACGGAGAGCCTGCGCGAACAGCGGCGGGTTGTCCTCGGGCGGGGTCTGGAGGTCGCGTCCGCCCCACACGCCGAGCAGCGGCTGCCGGACCCGTTCCAGAACGCCCTGCGCGTCGAAGAACGCCTCGGCGAACAGGCCCGCGTCCGCTCCGAACCGCGCGAAGTTGCGCTTGCCGTGGTCGATGAGCGAGCCGGAGACGCCCGCCCGGCGCAGCGCGGACGTCTCGTTCCAGACCTGCTGCCGCATCGGCGTCATGGCGTTGCCCCCGACGACGATCACGAACGCGACGTCCGCCGACCGGGACGCGGCGAGCGGCGCCACCCAGCCGCCCTCGCTGAGCCCCCACAGCCCGACCTTCGCGGGATCCACGCCGGGACGGGCGCGCAGCGCGCCCACGGCCCCGAGCGCGTCGTCCGCGAGTTCGGAGTAGGAGCGGCGGAAGTTCGAGTAGCCCTCGGACCTCTTGTCGTAGATCAGGACGGCGAGGCCCCGCCGCGCGAACTCCGTCGCCTCCGTCAGCAGATGCTCGCGCGGCACGCCCGCACCGGACCCGGTGACGAGCACCACACCCGGCACCGGCCGGGCGGCCTTCGCCGGCGCCAGCACCGTGCCGTGGAGGGTGAGGCCGCCGAACCCCTTGAAGCTCACATCGGCGGAGGTCAGCCCCGGCGGCGCCGGAATCGGACCGGACGCCGAGGCCGGGGCGCTGCCCAGCAGGGCGCAGACGACGAGTGCCAGCGCGACCGTGATTGCTCTCTTCATACCGAGCACCGTAGATTGCAGAGAAAGCTCTGCAAAGAGTTCTCTGCAAAGATACCTCTGTAGTACTAGACTGCTCCTCATGAAGGACGATGCGGAGCCCGTCATCCTGGACGACCCGGGACGGATCAAGGCGCTGAGCCATCCGCTGCGCCGCCGGATCCTGCACCGGCTGCGCGCGCACGGCCCGGCGACGTCCACCACGATCGGCGAGGTGCTCGGCGCCAACACCGGCACGACCAGCTACCACCTGCGGCAGCTGGAGAAGTACGGGTTCATCGAGGAGATCCCCGAGCGGTCCGCCGGGCGGGAGCGCTGGTGGCGCCCCGCCGAGACCCCGCGCGACCTGCGGCTGCCCGCCCCGGAGACCGTCGCCCCGGAGGACCGGGCCGTCCTGGACGAGCTGATCCGCGTCGGGCACGCCGAGGACCTGGAGCTGTTCCGCCGCCTGCCCGCCGAGTACGAGCGCGACCGCGCCTGGGCGCTGCTGTCGCGCGGCTTCGCGCACATGACCGAGGAGGGCCTCGCCGAGTTCTTCGAGGCCTACATCCGGCTCCTGCACGAGCACGGCCACCGCCGAGAGGACGCGCCGCCGGGCGCCCGCCCGGTGCACATCCGGCTCTTCACGCTTCCCGCCGACGGGGACTGAGCCCGCGCGCGACGGCCTACGATCTTTGGATGAGCAGTGTCCACGCCATCAGCGACTTGCACGTCGGGTTCGCCGAGAACCGCGAGTTCGTCGAGGGGCTGTGGCCCGCGTCCGGCGACGACTGGCTGATCGTGGCCGGCGACGTCGCGGAATACGTCTCCGACGTCGAGTGGACGCTCAGAACTCTGCGCGAACGCTACGCCACCGTCATCTGGACGCCCGGCAACCACGAACTCTGGACCGTCAAGAACGACCCGGTGCAGCTGCGCGGCGAGGCCCGCTATCGCGCGCTCGTCGACATGTGCCGCAGCATCGGCGTGCTGACCCCCGAGGACCCGTACCCCGTGTGGGACGGCGACGGCGGCCCCGTCACGATCGCGCCGCTGTTCCTCCTGTACGACTACACGTTCCGGCCGGAGGGGACGTCCAGCAAGGAAGAGGCCCTGAGGGTCGCGCAGGAGGCGGGCGTCGTCTGCACCGACGAGGTCTACCTGCACCCGGACCCGCACCCCACGCGCGACGCCTGGTGCGACGCGCGCCTCGCCTACACCGAGAAGCGCCTGTCGGCCCTCGAACCCGGGACGCGGACGGTGCTGGTCAACCACTGGCCGCTCGTCCGCGAACCCACCCGCGTGCTGTGGTACCCGGAGTTCGCCCAGTGGTGCGGCACCGAGCGGACCGCCGACTGGCACACCCGGTTCGGCGCGGTGTCGGTCGTCTACGGGCACCTCCACATCCCCCGGACGATCTGGACCGGCGACGTCCCGCACATCGAGGTGTCGGTCGGCTACCCCCGCGAATGGCGCAAGCGGGAGGGCGGCGCGCCGCGCGGCCCCCGCCGCATCCTGCCCGTACCGGAGACCACCTGACCGAGTGGGTCCTCGCCCCGACGCCCCTGACGCCCTGACGCCCTGACGCCCCCGGACGGCCTAGTCGCCGCGGGCGCTCTTGCCGGGGGCCAGGCCGGTGGCGGCGAGGGCCAGCAGCCGGTCGGCCGCCTGCGGGTCGCGCTCGGTGACCATCGCGATCGCGCCCGCGAGCCTGAGCGCGTCGGCGAACACGGCGTCCGCGGCCACGTCCCCGGCGTCCTGCGCGCGCCGGAACAGCGCCTCGCCCGCGTCGCGCACCGCCCGGCGCGGCCCGGACGGCTCGGGCCGCTCGTCTCGCAGTGACACCACGGCCGCCGCCGCCATTCCGGGGAACGCTGTGATCCGCACGATGAACGCGCGCAGCCACGTCGTGAGCGCCTCGCCGGGCGCGGGGGAGACGAGGAGCTCGCGCCCCGTCGCGGCCAGCCCGTCGTAGACGTCGGCGAGCAGCGCCTCCAGGAGGTCCTGGCGCGTCGGGAAGTGCCGGTAGAGCGTCCCGATGCCGACGCCCGCGAGCCGTGCGACGCCCTCCAGGGAGGCGCCTGCCCCGTCCCGCTCGAACATCTCCCCGGCCGCGGCGAGCAGCCGGGCGCGGTTGCGGCGGACGTCGGCGCGCACCGCCCGAGGCGGGCCGGGCCTCGGAATATCGTCGCTGGTCACCTGAGTCGTCGGTCCTTCCCGGCGGGTCGGCGGGCCCGCGGCGATCCGGGGGATCCGCGGCTTTGGAACGGTCCCTCGATCTTAGCCGCGCGCCGTCCGCGGCGAGGCGGCGACCTCTGCGAGTGACGAGGAGGCCCGCCGCGGCGGGCCTCCCGTCGTCGCACGGGACCGCGTCAGGTCTTGCCGGGGGAGAGCGGCAGGTAGACGCGCCCGCCCGCGGCCTTGAACTCGTCCGCCTTCTCGCGCATCCCCGCCGAGAGCGCCTCCTCCTCGGCCAGGCCGTGCTCGTCGGCGTACCGGCGGACGTCCCGCGTGATCTTCATGGAGCAGAAGTGCGGCCCGCACATAGAGCAGAAGTGCGCCGTCTTCGCCGGGGCGGCCGGGAGCGTGGCGTCGTGGAACGCGCGGGCGGTGTCCGGGTCGAGGGACAGGTTGAACTGGTCCTCCCACCGGAAGTCGAACCGGGCGTCCGACAGCGCGTCGTCCCACGCCTGCGCGCCCGGATGGCCCTTCGCCAGGTCGGCGGCGTGCGCGGCGATCTTGTAGGCGATGACGCCGGCCTTGACGTCGTCGCGGTCCGGCAGCCCGAGATGCTCCTTCGGCGTGACGTAGCAGAGCATCGCGGTGCCGTACCAGCCGATCATCGCCGCGCCGATCGCCGAGGTGATGTGGTCGTAGCCGGGCGCGATGTCGGTGGTCAGCGGCCCGAGCGTGTAGAACGGCGCGCCGTCGCACCACTCCTGCTGCAGGTCGACGTTCTCCTTGATCTTGTGCATCGGGACGTGGCCAGGTCCCTCGTTCATCACCTGGTTGCCGTACTCGGCGGCGATCTTGGTCAGCTCGCCCTGGGTGCGCAGCTCGGCGAACTGGGCCTCGTCGTTGGCGTCGGCGATCGAGCCGGGGCGCAGGCCGTCCCCGAGCGACCACGTGATGTCGTACGCGGCGAAGATCTCGCACAGCTCCCGGAACCGCGTGTACAGGAAGTTCTCCTCATGGTGCGCCAGGCACCACGCCGCCATGATCGACCCGCCGCGGGACACGATCCCGGTCTTGCGCCGCGCCGTCAGCGGCACGTACGACAGCAGCACCCCGGCGTGGACGGTCATGTAGTCCACGCCCTGCTCGGCCTGCTCGATCACCGTGTCGCGGAACACGTCGAAGGTCAGCTCCGCGGGGTCGCCGCCGACCTTCTCCACCGCCTGGTACAGCGGGACGGTCCCGACCGGCACCGGCGAGTGCCGCAGGATCCACTCGCGCGTGGTGTGGATGTCCCGGCCCGTCGACAGGTCCATGATCGTGTCGGCGCCCCAGCGGGTCGCCCACGTCATCTTCTCGACCTCGTCCTCGATGGACGACGCCACCGCCGAGTTCCCGATGTTCGCGTTCACCTTCACCAGGAAGTTCCGCCCGATGACCATCGGCTCGATCTCGGGATGGTTGACGTTGGCGGGCAGCACGGCGCGTCCGGCGGCCAGCTCGTCCCGGACGAACTCCGGCGCCACGCCCTCGCGCAGCGCCGCGAACTCCATCTCCGGCGTGATCTCCCCGCGCCGCGCGTAGGCGCGCTGCGTCACCGCGCCGCCGGTCGCGCGGCGCGGCCGCCGCGGCAGGAAACCCTCCTGCAGCGGCGGCGGCTGGAGCGGCGCCTTGCGGCCGTCGTCCTCGGGGCGGACGGCACGGCCCTCGTACGGCGCCGTGTCGCCGCGCCCGGCGATCCACGGCTCCCGCAGCGCGGGCAGCCCCCGGCGGACGTCGGTCTCCTGCGCCGGATCGGTGTACGGCCCGGACGTGTCGTACAGGACGACGGTGTCGCCGCTGGTCAGCGGCACCTCCCGCATCGGGACGCGGATGTCGGGGCGCGAGCCCCGCAGGTACGTCTTGCGGGCGGCTGGAACCAAAGGTTCGGTCATGACGACTCGATCTCTCCCTACGCCGGCATTACCCGGTCAGGTTCATGCGGTCAGCGGCCGTCTCAGCCGCTATCTCAGCCCGGTTCGCCGGACCCCCGCGATCTGTCGTGCTCGACGCTAACCCGGCCCACCCCCGTTGCGGCAACCGCCGTCCATGGGATAAGGCCGCGTCGGCGGGCGGTGTCAGGAGGACTGGCGCGCGAGCCGCACCACCATCGGCAGCGCCAGGGTGAGGGTGCGCAGCTGGTCCGGGGCGGACCGCGAGCGCTCCAGCCACATGCGGCTGTCGTCGGCGCCGGTCTTCGTCCTCAGCGACGCGGACTCGCGCCCGTCCACGCCGGTGACGACGTGGCGGTCGCCGTGCCGCCGGGTGGTGCCGAGGAGCGTCCCTCCGGCCGAGTGGAAGGACGGCTCCCGCAGGCCGTTGACCGTGCCGATGTGCCGGCCGTCCGCGTCGAACACCCGCATGCGGCCCCCGCCCGTCAGCCGGGACGTCTTCTTGAAGGCGAGCAGCCTGCCCGCGTGGGGGTCGCGCAGCACGATCGTCCGGCGGCCCCGGTCGGGGTTGCGGCGGAAGCGGGCCGGGCCGGGCCCGCGCCTGGCGAGCCGCCCGCAGGCGACGGCGATGAGCGCGCCGCCGCCCTGGTCGCGATAGCGGCCGGTGCCGTCTACCAGGAGGCGGTCGGCCTTGGACAGCGCGTCCGCCCGGGGCCGCTCGACCTCTTCGCCCTTGTCGTCGAGGACGCGCCAGGACGCGCCGAGGCTCTCGGTCGCGGCGGCGCGCACGGCCGGAAGCCACCCGGCGGGGAGCGTCCGGTCCCGGTGCAGCGTGGCCGCGTCGCCGTCGACCTTCGCAAGAGCGCTGACGTCCGGTGCCGCCTCGGTGTCGAACCAGACCGTCAAGACGGGGTCGGAGACCGGCCAGACGATGCCGACCGCGCGCACGGCGTCCGCCGGGATGACCGCCTGCCTCTTGGCGCGGCGCAGGACGAGCCCCTTCTCCCCAACGGTCACGACCAGGCGGTTACGGAAGATCACCAGGGCCCAGATGATCGCGGCCAGGGCGATGAGCGCCCCGCCGCCGCCGTAGACGGCGATGACCCGGCGGGCGTCCCCGGACTCCCACGCCGCGCTGCCGCCGGTGCGCGTGGACAGCGAGACGAGCAGGCCGACCGCGAGTGCGGCGAGGCCCACCCGGAACGGCCATCGGTAGGCGCCCCGGCCGAGCGTGATCCGGAGGTCCGGCAGGGAGCGGGTCGGGGGAGGGACGGACACGGTCAGCCCTTCGTGATGGAGTTTGCAGAACTATAGGGCGGGACGACCCCCTTCATCCCGGCCGTTCAGCAGGTCGAGTGGAAGAGCCCGCGGGGGCGGTGTGCGGTGTTCGGAGGGTTCGGAGAAAATGGACGCGTGCTGACGGCCCCCAGACGCGGTGTGACACCGGGCGACGCCCTGTTCGCGGCGCTGCTGGCGTGCGTCGCGGTCGCGGTCGCGGTGATGTGGCCCGGCGTCCGGGACCTGGACGCGGCCGGGACTCTCCTGCTGGTGGCCGCGCACGCGCCGCTCGCGGTGATGCGGCGGTGGCCGACGCCGGGGCTGGTGGCCCTGCTGATGCTGGCGCTGCCGTACCACCTGGCGCAGTACCAGCATCACGCGCTGGTGCCCGCCGAGGTGATCGCGCTGTTCGCGTACGCGGTGCTCGGCCGCCGGGTCCGGGGCGTGCTCACCGTGGCGGGCGCCCTGCTGTTCGTGTGCGTGATCGGGATGGCGCTGCAGGCGGGCGGCAAGTCCCTGCGCGAGCAGATCGCGGTCATCGAGGCCGTGATCTCCGTCGTGATCGCCGTCCAGGTGTGGCGGGTGCACCGGGCGCGGCTGGCGACGATCACCGAGCGGGCCGAGCGGGCGGAGCGGACGCGGGAGGAGGAGGCGCGGCGGCGCGTCGCCGAGGAGCGGCTGCGGATCGCCCGCGACCTGCACGACCTCCTCGCGCACAGCATCACGGTCATCGGCGTCCAGGCCGGGGCGGCGGCGCACCTCGTCCGCGGGGACCGGCCGCTCGACCGGAAGGAGCTGGCGGAGGCGCTCACGTCGATCGCCGACACCTGCCGGGACGCCCGGACGGAGCTGCGCGGCACCCTGCAGGTCCTGCGCGGGACCGATGTCGAGACGTCCGGGCGGCTGCCGGGCCCGGACGGGATCGCCGACCTCGCGCAGGCCGCGCGCGCCGCCGGGATCGAGGTCGACCTCGACGACGCGGACGCGGGGCCCCTGCCGCCGGAGGTCGGCGTCGCGGCGTACCGGATCGTCCAGGAGGCGCTGACCAACGTCGTCAAGCACGCGGGGGCGGAGCGCGTCGCGGTGACCCTGTCCCGGGACGGCGGCGGGCTCGTCGTGCGGGTGGCCGACGACGGGACGGGACCGTCCGGCGGGACGCCGGGCGGCTTCGGGATCCTCGGGATGATCGAGCGGGCGCGGAGCGTCGGCGGCACCCTGGACGCGGGTCCCGGCGACGGCGGCGGGTTCGTCGTCACCGCAGTCCTCCCGGTCGCGGACGTCGTCACCCCGCAGTAGCGGCCGGTCCTCAGGGGACGCTGACGGACGCGAGGATCTGGTCCATGTCCCCCTGGGCGGCGAAGGCGCTCGGGACGGACACCAGAAGGATCCCCGGCGGGCGGCCGTCCCCCCGGTTCCGGTCGACGATCAGAAGCGCCATCGTGTCGCTGGTGACCGGCCAGCCGTTGGCCTTGGCCTGCGGGAAGTCGAAACGCACCTTCTCCAGCCAGGCCTTGCCCCCGCCACCCACGTCGAGGGGACCGGACTTGAGCGGCCTCTCGACGTGCTCGGCGGTGAACAGCTCTTTGGTGACGCGGGTCTTCACCCGGGCCGCGAGGGCGCCGAGGTCCTGGGGCCCGGTGTAGCCGCGGTTCTCGTCGGCCCTGGGCAGCCCGGCCAGCGAGGTCGCGTTGAAGGTCGAGTCGCCGTTGCGCTGCGGCAGCGGAGAGATCTGGCCGCTGGTGAACATGCCGGGTCTCGTCCAGGCCCCTCCCGCCGTCACCCACGGCGCGCCCAGGCGGGCGTAGGAGAACCCGGCCCGCGGGTCGTCGAACCGCCCCGCCACCGCCGAGACCGGCTGCTTCTGCTGGGTCGCGGACGGCGACGCGGAAGGCCGGCCCGACCCTTTGTCGCCGTCCCGGATCAGCGTCAGGACGACCCCGGTCACCAGCAGCGCCAGACCGGCGGCGAACGCGACGCCGCCGAGAATCCACCGGGCCCGCGACCCGGACCGGCGCGGCGGCGGAGACAGGGGAGCGGTCGCGGGACGGTGCTCGTACGGCCCCGGCGGCGGCCCCGCCGGAGGCAGGCCGCCTGGACGCGTCAGGCCCTGCGGGGCGGGGTTGTCGTGCTCGGTCGGCTGCGCGGCGCCCGCGCCCGGGCCCATCGCCGTGGCCATCGCGAGGACGGCCGGGGGCAGCCAGCCGTCGCCCGCCGCGCCCGCGCAGCGCTCCAGCACGTCGGCCAGGGCGGGACGGTCCGCGGGGTCCTTCGCCAGGCACGCCGCGACCAGGTCGCGCAGTTCGGCGGGGACCCGGCCCAGGTCGGGCTCCTCCCGGACGATCCGGTACAGCACCGCCTGGGCCTGGCCGTGGCCGAACGGGGCCGAGCCGGTGGACGCGAACGCCAGCACCGACCCGAGCGCGAACACGTCCGCGGCGGGCCCGATGTCCCGGTCCCCGCGGGCCTGCTCGGGCGACATGTACGCGACCGTCCCGGTGATCGCCCCGGTCGCGGTGCCGGACGCGCTCTCCAGCGCCCGGACGATCCCGAAGTCGATCACCCGCGGCCCGTCCGGGGCCAGGATCACGTTGCCGGGCTTGAGGTCGCGGTGCACCAGCCCGCAGGAGTGGACGGCCGTCAGCCCCTCCGCCAGGCCCGCCCCGAGGACGCGCACCGCGCGGGCGGGCAGCGGCCCCTGCTCGTCCACGGCCGCTTGCAGCGACGGGCCCGGCACGTAGGCGGTGACGAGCCACGGCCGGTCCGCGTCCGGGTCGGCGTCGACGACCTGCGCGGTGAAGAACCCGCCGACCCGGCGGGCCGCCTCGACCTCGGCCGCGAACCGGCGCCGGAACAGCGGGTCGTCGCCGTACTCGGGGCGGACGAGCTTCACCGCCACCGGCCGCCCGCCGGGGGAGCGGCCGAGGTACACCTGGCCCATGCCGCCGCCGCCCAGCCGCGCGGACAGCACGTATCCGCCGACGGCGCGCGGGTCGTCAGCCTTGAGGGGATCCAACGCGACGCCCTTTCTGATCGTTTCGGTGAAGAAGACGCCGCGGGGGCGGTCTTTGTTGGCGGCGGTTCTGCCATGAAGGGCTTTCAAATTCCTTACCGGTAGGGTCAGGATCAAGGGACCAGGGAGGCGAGCGCGTCGGTGAGCACAGAGCAAGAGGCCCCGCAGGACCGGATCTTCACGGTGCCCAACAGCCTCAGCCTGGCGCGGCTGGTCGGCGTCCCGCTGTTCCTGTGGCTCGTCCTGATCGAGGCGGACTGGTGGGCGCTCGGCCTGCTGGTGTTCGCGGGCCTGTCCGACTGGCTGGACGGCAAGCTGGCGCGGATCCTGAACCAGACCAGCAAGCTCGGGGCGGTGCTCGACCCGGCCGCCGACCGGCTCTACATCCTGGCGACGCTCGTCGGCCTCACCATCCGCGACATCATCCCGCTGTGGCTGGTGGTGCTGCTCGTCGCCCGCGAGCTGGCGATCGTGCCGATCGCGCCGATCGTCCGGCGGCTCGGGTACAGCGGGACGCTCCCCGTCCATTTCATCGGCAAGGCGGGCACGCTGTGCCTGCTGTACGCGTTCCCGCTGCTGCTGCTGGGGGACCATGACGGCGCGGCGGCGACGGCGGCGAAGGTCGTCGGCTGGTCGTTCGCCATCTGGGGCGCGGGCCTGTACTGGTGGGCGGCCGTCCTGTACTGGGAGCAGACGCGGCAGCTCGTGGTCGCCGGGCGGGAGACCGCCGGCAGGGAGACGGCCCGATGAAGGCCGTCGTGATGGCGGGCGGGGAGGGGACGCGGCTGCGCCCGATGACCGCCAACCAGCCGAAGCCGCTGCTCCCGCTCGTCAACCGGCCGATCATGGAGCATGTGCTGCGGCTGCTGAAGGCGCACGGGTTCAGCGAGACCGTCGTCACCGTCCAGTTCCTGGCCGCGCTGATCCGCAACTACTTCGGCGACGGCGAGGAGCTCGGCATGTCGCTGAGCTACGCGACCGAGGAGATCCCGCTCGGCACCGCGGGCAGCGTCAAGAACGCCGAGGAGGCGCTGCGCGACGACCGCTTCCTGGTGATCTCCGGGGACGCGCTCACCGACATCGACCTGACCGACATGGTGCGCTTCCACGAGCGCAACGGCGCGCTCGTCACGATCGGGCTGAAGCGCGTCCCGAACCCGCTCGAGTTCGGGATCATCATCGTGGACGACGAGGGACGCGTGCAGCGCTTCCTGGAGAAGCCGACGTGGGGCCAGGTGTTCTCCGACACCGTCAACACCGGCATCTACGTGATGGAGCCGGAGGTCCTTGAGCACGTCGCGGAGGGGGAGCCGGTCGACTGGTCCGGGGACGTGTTCCCCGCGCTGCTCGCCGAGGGCGCCCCGCTGTTCGGGTACGTCGCCGACTGCTACTGGGAGGACGTCGGCACCCACGAGAGCTACCTCAAGGCCCAGGCCGACATGCTGTCCGGCCAGGTCGGCATCGACCTGGACGGGTTCGAGGTGTCGCCGGGCGTGTGGGTCGCCGAAGGCGCCGAGGTGGACGCGGAGGCCGTCCTCAAGGGCCCGCTCTACATCGGCGACTACGCCAAGGTCGAGGCGGGCGTCGAGCTGCGCGAGTACACCGTCCTCGGCAGCAACGTGGTCGTGAAGGAGGGCGCGTTCCTGCATCGCGCGATCGTCCACGACAACGTGTTCGTCGCGCCGTCCACGAACCTGCGCGGCTGCGTGGTCGGCAAGAACACCGACATCATGGCCGGCGCCCGCGTCGAGGAGGGCGCGGTCATCGGCGACGAGTGCGTGATCGAGGCGGAGGCGTACGTCTCGTCCGGCGTGAAGGTCTACCCGTTCAAGACGATCGAGGCGGGCGCGGTCGTCAACACCAGCGTGATCTGGGAGTCGCGGGGGCAGCGCAACCTGTTCGGGCCGCGCGGCGTGTCCGGGCTGGTCAACGTCGAGATCACGCCCGAGCTGGCGGTGCGGCTCGCCAGCGCCTACGCGACGACGCTGAAGAAGGGCACGACCGTCGTCACCGGACGGGACGTCTCCCGCGCCGCCCGCACCCTGAAACGCGCCGTGAACAGCGCCCTGACCGCCAGCGCGATCAACGTCAACGACCTGGAGGCGACGCCGCTGACCGTCGCCCGGTTCGAGACCGGCCGCATGGACGCCGTCGGCGGCATCTACATCCGCACCACGCTCGGCGACCCGCAGGGCGTCGACATCATCTTCTTCGACCCCGACGGCGCCGACCTGTCGCAGAACGCGCAGCGCAAGCTGGAGCGCGTGTTCGGGCGGCAGGAGTACCGGCGCGCGTTCCCCGGCGAGATCGCCGAGCTGACCTACCCGCCGCGCGTCGTCGAGACCTACACCCGCGACCTGCTGCGGCGCGTCGACATCCGCGGGGTCCGCGAGGCCGGGCTGAAGATCGTCCTGGACTGCGCGGGCGGCGTCGCGTCGCTCGTCCTGCCGAACCTGCTCGGCAAGGTCGGGGTGGAGGTCCTCACCCGCAACGCCGGGCTGGACGAGGCCAACCCGACCGAGACGCTCGCCGAGCGGATGCGCGACCTGGAGCGGCTCGGGGAGCTGGTGTCGTCGTCGCGGGCCGCGTTCGGCGTCCGGTTCGACCCGGTCGGGGAGCGGATCTCGCTCGTGGACGAGAACGGCGAGCTGGTCGGCGACGACCGGGCGCTGCTGGTCATGCTGGACCTGGTCGCGGCCGAGCGGGGCGCGCAGGTCGAGCAGGGCCGGGTCGCGCTGCCGGTGACGACGACGCGGGTCGCCGAGCAGGTGTGCCGGTTCCACGGCGTCCAGGTCGAGTGGACGTCCACGTCCCAGGACGTCCTCACCAAGGCCGCCGCGCAGCGCGGCGTGATCTTCGCGGGGGACGGTCGCGGCGGGTTCCTCATGCCCGAGTTCAGCGGCACCGTGGACGGGATCGCGGCGTTCGTCCGCCTCGTCGGGCTCGTCGCGCGGACCCGGCTGACGCTGTCGCAGATCGACCGCCGCATCCCGGACGCGCACCTGCTGCGCCGCTCCGTCCCGACGCCGTGGGCCGCGAAGGGCAGCGTGATGCGGCACGTCGTGGAGGCCGCCGGGGACCGCACGATCGATACGACCGACGGCGTCCGCGTGGTCGAGGACGACGGCCGCTGGGTCCTCGTCCTGCCCGACCCGGCTGAGGCCGTCACCCACCTGTGGGCCGAAGGCCCGGACACCGACGCCGCCCAGGCGCTCCTGGAGGAGTGGGCCGTCGTCGTGGAACGCGCGGGCTCCTGATCTCTCGCGCCGGGCTCAGCAGCGTTCGCGGGGCTTGAGGCCCGTGGCGTCCGGTTCCCTGTCGCGGTAGGCGGCGGCGAGGAAGCCGATGAGGCGCTCCACGTCCGCGATGTTCGAGACCAGGCCGAGGGACGCGCGGACGGCGCCGCCGCTGGGCAGGCCGAGCACGCCCAGGTAGTCGTCCAGCGTCCGCATCCGCCGGTGCGCGGTGAGGCGCAGCGCGCGCTCGGGGATCTCGAACGCGCCCTCGCCCGCGCCCGGATTGCAGAAGCAGCCCGTGCGGATCGAGATGCCCGCGGCCGCGGTGTCGCGGGCGACGATCCGCTCGTCGACGATCCCGCCCCGCGCGCCGAGGACGTTGAACGCGACCGTGCCGCCGCGCCGGTCCGTGCCGTCCGGCCCGTACAGCCTGATCATGGGGGAGCCGTCGGAGTGCCGCAGGCCCGCCAGCCTCCGCAGGAGCAGGTCCGTCAGGCACGTCACGCGGAGGTGGATCAGGTCCATGCCGATGCCGTCGACCCAGTCGACGCCGAACTCCACGTCGGGGATGGACAGGAAGTTCAGGGTGCCGTCCTCGAACGCCGTCTCGTCGGGCGCGAGGACGTGCCAGTCGCCGAGCGCGCTCACCGCCTGGATCGTCCCGCCCGCGAACCAGGGCCGCCGCAGCCGCGCCAGGGCGTCGCGCCGCGCGACCAGGCAGCCGACGCCGGTCGGGTACCCGAACACCTTGTACCAGCTCACGGGGACGAAGTCGGGACGCGTCCGGCCCAGGTCGAGGCGGTTGGCGGGGACGAACGCCGCCGCGTCCAGCAGCACGTCGTAGCCGTGCGCGTGGGCCTGGTCGATCCAGGCGAGCGGGTGCTGGACGCCGGTGAAGTTGCTCTGCGCGGGGTAGACGAGCAGGCCCCGGTGGTCCGCGAGCGCCGCGCCGACCTCCTCGCCCTCGACGCGCAGCTCCGGCCCGCGGACGGGAACGTGCACGATCCCGGCGCCCCGGGCCCGCGCGAACTCCCGGAGCCCGTTCACGGAGTTGTGGTTGTCGCCGGTCAGGACGAGCCGGGCCCCGGGCTCGAACGGGTACGCCTCGCCGACCAGCCGGCACGCGCCGGTCGCGTTCGCCGTGAATACCACCGCGTACTCGTCGGGGGAGGCGTTGAAGAACGCCAGGATCCGCTCCCGCGCTCGATCGACCAACGCGGTGGACGCGCTGGACGTCGGGTTCTCCGAGTGCGGGTTCCCGTAGCAGCGGCTGGTCAGCCGCTCGACGTGCGCACGTAACTGGGCGGCGGCGGCCACGCCCGATCCGGTGTAGTCGAGGTAGATCTGCCCGTGCTCGTCCAGGTGGCGGTATTCGGTCGCGCGGAGCTCGTCCAGGCGCCGGGTGTCCTCGTAGCCGGACGTGCCGACGTAAAAATCGGATGAAGCGCTCACGGTGCACCCCCGCTGGCGTAAAGCCGCATCCATAACAGAACAGTCCAAAATCGGGAGATCATGCGCAAGGGGGTATTCTGGCCGTAATTGGCCCGTCACAGGGTGTTTGTCAGGTTCGTCGGGCGAGGAGCAGGCACGTCCCCGCGAGGAAGACCGCCGTGAACCCGGCCAGCACCGCCCAGTCGGCGGCGACCGCGCGCCCGAACGTGTCGCCGTACGAGGCCAGCAGCGGCGGCCCCAGCGGCGACCGCCCGGACCCCCACAGCCGCTCCACGCCGAGGCTGTGCCCGAGCCCCTCGAACGCCCACCGGTTCGACATGGCGTAGCTCAGCCACCGTCCCGGCGCCGCCATCACCGGGACGGGCAGGATCGCGCCCACGAACAGCACCTGCGGGAAGCACAGCATCGGCAGCGCCATCGTCGCCTGCGCCGGGTCGGTGACCGCCGCCGACACCAGGAGACCCAGCGCGAGGGCGGCCAGCGAGCACAGCAGCAGGGTGACGAACAGCTCCGCGTACGTGCCCCAGCCCATCGCGGGCAGCCTGTCCAGGCCCCGCAGGACGCCGAGCATCAGCGCGTCCACGAGCGCCAGAAGCGGCAGGAGCACCGCCACCTTCGCCAGCACGTACGAGCCGACCCGCAGACCCGTCAGGCGTTCACGCCGCACGACGGGCAGCTCCGTGCAGATTTGCAGGAGCCCGTACGTCAGGCCGAAGAAGAACCCGCCGAACGCGATCCAGAACAGGATCATCACCGTCGCGCCGGGGCTCGGCGACTCCGGCGAGAACGCGCCGGGCCGGAACAGCACCGCGAACATCGCCAGCACCATGACCGGCGACCCCGCCAGGACGGCGAGCGTGAGCCGGTTCCGCGACAGCAGGTCGAGGTTCCGCCGGGCCAGCAGCGCCCACTGCCCGAACGCCCCCACGCCCGGGCCCACCGCCGGGGCGGCGTCCGTGCCGAACCGGCCCTCCCACTCGTGCGGCTCGGTTTCGGCGAGCCGCAGATAGATGTCCTCGATCCCCCCGACGCGGAACTCCTCCCGCGCCACGTCCGGCTCGCCGTAGAACGCCAGCCGCCCGTCCTGCGTCAGGACGGCCACCCGGTCGCACACCGCGACGTCCGGCGGATGGTGCGTCGTGAGGACGACCGTCGTCCCCGAATCGGCCAGGCCGCGCAGCAGCCGCATCAGATCGGCCGCTGTGGCCGGGTCGAGGCCCGACGTCGGCTCGTCGAGGAAGAACACGCGGGGACGCGTCAGCAGCTCGACCGCGATGCTGGCGCGCTTGCGCTCGCCGCCGCTGAGCGACCCGACCCGCTGGCCGGCGCGCTCGGTGAGAGCGAGCGCGTCCATGACGGCGTCCACGGCCCTTTCCGCCCGCTGCGGCGGCGTCCCGGACGGCAGCCGCAGGCCCGCCGCGTACCGCAGCGTGCGCCGCAGCGGCATCTCCAGGTGGACGATGTCGTCCTGCGGCACGTACCCGAAGGCGCCGCCGTTCACGCGGGCATCCCCGTTGACGCGGGCCTCGCCGTCGAAGCGGACCTCGCCCTCGGCCGGAGGGCGCACGCCCGCGATGGCGTCCAGCAGCGTCGTCTTGCCCGCCCCGCTGCCACCGATGATCGCCACCAGCTCGCCGGACTCGATCGTCAGCGACACGTCCCGCAGCGTGCGGCGCCCGCCGCCCGCGCGCTGCCCGACCCCCCGTACCTCGATCATCCGCCTGGCTCCCGCCCGGGCCTGAGCCCCTCGCGTCCGCCGTGCCGGGCATCGCACCCAAAACCAAGATGAACGACCACACCCCCGGCAGTCCAGAGCGGGGGCCGGGGGCTGGGGGACGGTCAGTCGACGGGGACGTCCTCGGGGGATCCGGCCGCGATCCCGGCGAGGACGTCGAGCGCCCGCGCGAGCGTCTCCGGCGGTGGCGAGGCCAGGCTGACGCGAACGGCGCGGGGCGCGGCCGTCGTCCCGGCGGCGAAGGCGGCGGCGGGCGTGACGGCGATGCCGTGCCGTGCCGCCGCGGCCACGAACGTGTCGGCGCGCCACGGGGAGGGCAGCTCCCACCAGCGGAAATAGGAGGCCGGCCCCGCGCCGGCCGCGCCGGGGAGGCGATCGGCGGCGATCCGGGAGCGGGACGCGGCGTCCGCGCGCTTGGCGCGGGTCACCGCCGCGACGGCCCCGCCGGCGATCCAGCCGGACGCCGCCGCGAGCGCGAACCCGGTCGGCGCCCACCCGCCGGAGCGCAGGGCGGCGGCGACGCGCCCGGCAAGCGCGGCGGGCGGGAGGACGAACCCGACGCTCAGGCCCGGCGCGAGGCGCTTGGAGAGGCTGTCGACGAGGACCGTCCGCCGCGCGGCGAAGGACGCCAGCGGCGCCGGGCCGTCCTCGACGAGGAACGCCCACACGCGGTCCTCGATCGCGTAGAGGCCGAGGCGTTCCAGGGTTTCGGCCAGCTCGGCGCGGCGCGGCTCCGGCATCGTCGTCCCGGCCGGGTTGTGGAGCGTGGGCTGTACGTACACCGCGCCGAGCGGGGCGGCGCGGTGGGCGTCGGCGAGCGCCTCGGGGCGCAGCCCGTGCTCGTCGGACGCGACCGGGACGAGCGTCACGCCGAGCCGCGCCGCGACGCCCTTGACCACCGGATAGGTCAGCGCCTCGACCGCGAGCCGCCCGCCCGGCGGCACGAGCGCGGCCACGGCGCCCGCGATCGCCTGCCGCCCGTTCCCCGCGAACAGGACGCCGGACGGATCGGGCCGCCAGCCGGGCACGGCGAGCAGCTCCGCCGCCGACTCGCGGGCCGCGGGCGTCCCCGCGACGCCGGCGGGCCCGAGCGCCGCCTCCAGGACGTCCGGGCGCAGCAGCCGCTCCATCCCGGCGGCCAGCAGCGCGGTCTGCTCGGGCACCACGGGGTAGCTGAACTCCAGATCCACGCGGGCGTCCGCGGGCTCGGCCAGCGCCGTGGCGGGCGGGCCCTCCGCCGCGCGGACGAACGTCCCGCGGCCCACCTCGCCGACCACGAGACCGCGCCGGCGCAGCTCCCGGTACACGCGGCTCGCCGTCGAGGCCGCGATGCCGCGCTCCCGCGCGAACGCGCGCTGGGGCGGCAGCCGGTCGCCGGGACGGAGCCGTCCCGCCGCGATGCCGGCGGCCACCTCGTCCGCGACCCGCCGGTAATCCTCCACCACACCTCCGAACGGTCGATTGCACCGAGATCAATTTCATTATTGCACTGAGATTACTCGGACATCTAGCATCGGATCACGTCGAAATGTCAGGAGTGCAATGATCTCGTCCAGTGCGATGGCGGCCGTCGCGGTCTTCGCCCTCGTCCTCGTGCTCACCCCAGGCCCCAACATGATCTATCTGGTGTCGCGGTCGGTGACGCAGGGCCGCCGCGCGGGCATGATCTCCCTCGCCGGGGTCGCCGCCGGGTTCCTCGTCTACGTCACCGCCGTGACCGCCGGCATCGCCACCGTCTTCGCGCTCGTCCCGGAGATCTACACGGCGATCAAGGTTGCGGGCGCCGCGTACCTGCTGTGGCTCGCCTGGCAGGCGGTGCGGCCCGGCGGGACGACGCCGTTCGCCCCGAAGGAGCTGCCCGCCGACCCGCCGCGCCGCCTGTTCGCGATGGGCCTGGTCACCAACCTGCTCAACCCGAAGATCGCGATCCTGTACGTGTCGCTGCTGCCCCAGTTCACCGACCCGGAGCGCGGCCACGTCGGCGTCCAGATCATGCTGCTCAGCCTCACCCAGATCACCATCGCGATCACCGTGAACGCCCTCATCGTGCTGGGCGCCGGCGCCATCGCGGTGTTCCTCGCCCGGCGGCCCGGGTGGCAGCGGGCCCAGCGCTACGTGATGGGCTCGGCGCTCGCCGGGATCGCCGTCCACCTGGGGCTCACCCGCACCGCCGCCCACTGACCGCCCGCCCCCGCGGAGCGGCCGGCGGGCGGGGGCGGGGACCGGCGGTCAGACGGGGATCGGGACGCGGTCCGCGCCGTCCGGCTCCGGGAGGGGCGAGGGCCGGACGCGCAGCACCCGGGCGGCCCAGCCCGGCAGCCACCAGTTCCAGCGGCCGAACAGCGACACCGCCGCCGGGACGAGCAGCGCCCGCACCACGGTCGCGTCCAGCAGGATGCCCAGCCCGAGGCCGGTCGCGAAGATCTTCACCTCGACGATCGGGGCCGCGGCGAGCGACGCGAACGCCAGGAACAGGATCAGCGCCGCGCTCGTCACCAGGCGTCCCGTCCGGCCGAGGCCCTCGACGATCGCGGCCTCGGTGGAGCCGGTGCGGTCGTACTCCTCCCTGAGCCGGGCCAGGATGAACACCTCGTAGTCCATCGACAGCCCGTACAGGAACGCGAACACCATCGCCGGGACGAACGCGGCGATCGAACCCGTCGCGGAGATGCCCCAGAACAGATCGCTGCCGTGGCCCTGCTGCCACACCAGGACGATCGCGCCGAGCACGGCGGCCAGCGACAGCAGGTTGAGCACCACCGCCTTGAACGCCAGGAGCAGCGACCGGAACGCGCGGGCCAGCAGGACGAACGTCAGCAGGCAGATGAGCCCCAGCATGTACGGGAACGTCCCGTACACCTTGGCCGCGAAGTCGATGTCGGCCGCGGCCTCGCCGCCCACCTGCGCGCCCGGCGGAACCGCTTCGCGGACGGCCTTGACGAGGTCCTTGCCCGCGTCCGTCCCGCCCTCGTCGACGGGCACGACGGTGATCAGCGCGGTCCCGTCCCGCCGCCACATCCCGCCGTCGGGCGCCGCGACCGTGTGGACGCCCCGCAGCCCCCGGAGCTCGGACGCGGCCGCCGCGGGGTCGGCGCCCCGCGGCAGCAGCACGTCCACCGGGGTGAGGACGCCGGTCGGCGCCCCCGCCCCGCGCAGCTCCGCCAAGCCCTCGTAGGCGGGACCCGACTTGGCCAGAGCGCTGCTGCTCGGCTCGCCGAGGTTCATCCCCAGCGCGGCGAACGCGAGGCCCCCGAGGACGGCGAGCGCCGCCAGCGCCGCCGGGATCCGGAACCGGATGATCTGCCGCGCCCACGCCGTCCAGGCCCGTCCCGCGCGGGACCCGTCGCCGCGCCACCGCGGCGCGATCCGGTCGAGGGCCGGTCCCATCGTGGCCAGGACGACCGGCAGCAGCGTCAGCGTCGCGAGCGCGCTCACCGCCGGGATGATCACGCCGCCGTAGGCCACGCTGCGCATGAACTCGACCGGCATCACCAGCATCGCGACGAGCCCGATCCCGACGGCCGCCGCGCTGAACACCACCGCGTGCCCGGCCGTCGCCATCGCGCGCCTGGTCGCCTCGTCCGCGGACAGGCCGCGCGACCGCTCCTCCCGCCACCGCGTCACCAGCAGCAGCGAGTAGTCGACGGCGACGCCGAGCCCGATGAGCGCCACGACGAACTGCACCATGAAGTTCACGTCGGTGACGCCCGTGATCCCGTAGACCAGCAGGAACGAGGTCAGGATCGACACGGCCGCGATCACGAGCGGGACGACCGCCAGCACCGACCCGAACACGAACGCCAGGACGACGAGCGCCCCGAGCCCGCCGATGAGCGTCTCGGTGAGGACGCTCGGCCCCTCGCTGCCCGCCTCGTCCGCCAGCCCGTCCATGCTCGTCACGTGCAGCTCGGCCCCGGCGGGCAGGTGCGGCCGCATCGCCTCGGCGAGCGGCCCGGCCGGCTCGGGCCCGTCGTCGATCTCGCTCGCCCCCGGCTCGACACGCGGATACACCAGGCCGTAGACGACCCGGCCGCCGTCGGCGGTGAAGCGGGCGTCGCCGGTGGTCCCGTACGAGACGACGCGGGCGCCGAGCCGCTCCCCGGCCGCCGCGAACGCCTTCGCCAGCCCGGCGCGGACGCCGGGCGAGTCCGCGGTCGTCCCGGCGGGCAGCCTGACGACCGGGACCTCGGGCTTCTCGTCGGCGCCCGTCCCGTAGGCGGCCAGGATCGCCGCGTTGGCGTCCCGCGCCGCCGAGCCGGGCGGCGCGAAGTCCTCGGTGAGGCGGTCGGGCACCTGCATGACGGCGAAGGCGCCGGCGCACGCGGCGGCCAGCCACACCAGGCCGATCAGCAGCCGGTGCCGGAGCACGAAATCGGAGAATCTGTCCATGCCCACAACTGCAGCGGCCCGCTCTTCCGGCGCCGTGTGAACGCCCTTGGGGATCCCTGTGAAACCGGCTCCGACCGGCTTCACAGCGATCTCTGAGACTTCTCGCAGAACGCCCGCAGTGCGCCCGGCGGCGCCCACCGGGAAGACTGGCCCCGTGACGCCCACCAAGATCCTCGTCGTGGACGACGAGGCGTACCTCGCCGACCTCGTCGCGACCGCGCTGCGCTACGAGGGCTTCGAGACGGCCGTGGCCGGATCGGGCGCGGAGGCGCTGGCGAGCATCCCGCGCTTCGGCCCCGACCTGATCGTCCTGGACGTGATGCTCCCGGACGGCTCGGGCCTCGACGCCTGCGCCCGCCTCCGCCGGGACGGCTGCCAGGCCCCCGTCGTGTTCCTCACCGCCCGCGACGCCACCGAGGACAAGATCAAGGGCCTGACCGTCGGCGGCGACGACTACGTCACCAAGCCGTTCAGCCTGGAGGAGCTGATCGCCCGGATCCGCGCCGTGCTGCGCCGCACCCGGCCCGCCGGGCGCGACCGGGCCCGGCTGTCGTTCGCCGACCTGGAGCTCGACGAGGACACCTACGAGGTGCGGCGCGGCGGCGTCCTGGTCGACCTCACCCCCACCGAGTTCAAGCTGCTGCGCTACCTGCTCCTCAACTCCGGCCGGGTGCTGACCAAGCGGCAGATCCTCGACCACGTCTGGCAGTACGACTTCGGCGGCGGCGACGGCGTCGTCCAGACCTACGTCAGCTACCTGCGCCGCAAGCTGGACGACCGCGACCCGCGCCTCATCCACACCGTCCCGCGCGTCGGGTACATCCTCCGCATGCCCCGGGAGGGCTGATGTCGCTGCGCAGGCGCATCGTGCTGACCCAGCTCGCCCTGCTGGCGCTCGGCCTGCTGACCGCCGGCGCGTCCAGCTTCGCCGCGCTGAACGACTGGAAGAACGACAGCGAGCACAACCGGATGACCGCCGTGGGACGCGAGGCCGCCGCGCTGTTCGCCGAGAGCGGCCCCGGCGGCTCGTGGTCGCGGCTCTCGGAGGCAACCTCGGACCTGGACCGGCTGTGGCGCGCGGCCGGCGACGGCGGCGGCCTGCCGCTGTTCCTCCAGGTCCGCCGCGCCGACGGCGCCGTGGTGGAGACCGTCTCGTTCGTCGGCGAGCCGCCGCTGCCGGACGATCTGCGCCCCGGCGAGGCGACGGGCGGCAACCCGGACGGGGAGCGGTTCGTCCGCACGGAGGCGCGGCCCCGCCCCGGCAAGGACGACGACGGCCTGTTCGGACGCGAAGGCCCCGACTGGCTCGTCCGCACCGCGTGGGTGCCCGGCGAGCGGCACTACCTCGTCACGTCCATGCGCACCACCGAGCAGGACGAGTTCTTCGGCCGCACCCTCGGAACCCAGGTCAGCGTCACGCTCGCCGTCCTCCTCGGCGTCGGGCTGCTGGTGTGGCGGGCCGTCCGCCGCGCGACCCGGCCGCTGGAGGAGATCGCCGCGACGGCCGCCCGGATCGGCGACGGCGACCTCGGCCGCCGGCTCGCCGTGCACGGCCCGAAGACCGAGGTCGGACGGCTCGCCGAGGCGCTGAACGGCATGCTCGCGCAGATCGAGGCGTCGTTCCGGGAGCGGGAGGCGTCCCGCGACCGGCTGCGCCGCTTCGTCGCCGACGCCTCCCACGAGCTGCGCACCCCGGTCGCGACCGTCCGCGGGTACGCCGAGCTGTTCCGCCGCGGCGCCGCGGACCGTCCCGAGGACCTCGCGAAGGCGATGCGCCGCATCGAGTCGGAGGCCGAGCGGATGGGCCGCCTCGTCGACGAGATGCTGCTGCTCGCCCGGCTGGACCAGGGCCGCCCGCTGGAGCGCGAGCCCGTCGACCTGGCCGCGCTCGCCGCCGACGCGGTCGCCGACGCCGCCGTCGTCGAGCCGGACCGGCCCCTGACGCTGGAGGCGGACGGCCCCGTCGTCGTCACCGGCGACGCCGGACGGCTCCGCCAGGTCCTCGACAACCTGCTGGCGAACGTCCGGCGCCACACGCCCGCCGGCACGGCCGCGACCGTCCGCGTGTCGGAACGGGACGGGGAGGCGGTCCTGGAGGTCGCCGACGAGGGCCCTGGAATCCCGGCGGACGAGCGCGCCCGCGTCTTCGAGCGCTTCTACCGGGCCGACCCGTCCAGGTCCCGCGACCGCGGCGGCGCGGGCTTGGGGCTATCGATCGTCGCGGCGGTGGCCGAAGCGCACGGCGGCCGCGCGTCCGTGGCGGACGCCCCCGGCGGCGGCGCCGCGTTCACGATCACGCTGCCGCGCTGATCGGCCGTCCGTGCTGATTGGCCGTCCGCGCCGATTCGCCGTCCGCGCCGATTCGCCGTCCGCGCACATGAGTGGGCCATGATGGGCCGGTGATCGCACAACGAGAGGACGACGACCCGCCCGCAGGCCGGCCCGACGCGTCCATGTCGCTCCTCGCCGACCTGTTCAGCGGCAAGCTCCTCGATCACGGCTACGCGGAGGCCGCGGCACGGCGCGCCGCGGCCGCGCGGGAGGCGGGCGATCCAGGCCCGGCGCGGGGACGGCTGCGCGGCGGCGGCGTCCTGCTCGTCCTCGTCCTCGCCGGGACGCTGATCGCCGTCGCCGGGGCCGAGGTCCGGCGCGGCGAGCCCGTGGCCGCCGAGCAGCGCTCCCGGCTGGTCGACGCGATCCACGCCCGCACCGCCGAGACCGACGCCCTCCAGCGCCGCCTCGACCGGCTCCGGGCCGAGACGGAACGGCGCCGGGCCGCCGCGCTCGCCCGCAGCGAGGACGGCCGCCGCGCCCGCAGGACCCTCGCCCTCGCGGGCGCCGCCGCGGCGGCCGCGCCCGCCACCGGCGACGCGCTGATCGTCACCCTGGACGACGCACCGCACGACGAGCCGGACGGGCGCCCCGCCGACACCGGCGGCCGGGTCTATGATCAGGACCTCCAGGTCCTGGTGAACGGGCTCTGGGCGGCGGGCGCCGCGGCCATCGGCGTCAACGGGCAGCGCCTCACCCCGGCGACGGCGATCCGCGCCGCCGGCGAGGCGATCCTGGTCGACTACCGGCCGCTCGGCCGCCCCTACGAGGTGACGGCGCTCGGCGACCCCGGCCGCCTCCGGGACGCGCTCTCCGGCTCGGCCGCCGACCGGCGGCTGCGGGCCCTGAACGAGCGCTTCGAGATCAGATACGACACGCGCCGGTCGTCCGGGGTGCGGCTGCCCGCCGCGGGCGCCGTCCGGCTGCGGTACGCCCGCGAGGCGGGCCGGTGAGCGGGGGAGAGGAGACCCGACGTTGATCGCGCTGATCGGGCTGATGATCGGCGTGGCGCTGGGCCTGCTGCTCCAGCCGGACGTCCCGCTCTGGCTGGAGCCGTACCTGCCGATCGCGATCGTCGCGGCGCTCGACGCCATGTTCGGCGGCATCAGGGCCCGGCTGGAGGGCATCTTCGACGAGAAGGTGTTCGTGGTGTCGTTCGTCAGCAACACCGTCATCGCCGCGCTGATCGTCTTCCTCGGCGACAAGCTCGGGGTCGGCTCGCAACTGTCCACCGGCGTCGTGGTCGTCCTCGGCATCCGGATCTTCTCCAACGCGGCCGGCATCCGGCGGAAGCTGTTCGGCGCATGACCGGCGACGAGCACCGGGACGAGCACAGGGACGAGCGGCCCGCCGAGCCCGCGGAGCCCGCCGGGCTCCGCGGCCTCCTTGACTTGTTGAGACCGCGAGTCAGCATGGGCCAGCTGATCGGCGGCCTGCTCTGCCTGGTCCTCGGATTCGCGGTCGTCGCGCAGATCCAATCGAACGAGCGCGACACCACCTTCGCCACCGCGCGGCAGGACGAGCTCGTCGGAGTCCTGTCCGATCTGGGCCAGCGATCCGAGCGCCTGCGCGGCGACCTCCGCGATCTGGAGGACACCAAGGCGCAGCTGGAACGGGACGCCGAAGGAGGAACCGCCCTTGAGGAAGCGCGCAAGCGGGCGACCACCTATGGCCTCCTCGCGGGCACCCTCCCGGCCGAGGGCCCCGGCATCGAACTGCTGATCACCGACCCGCGCCGCGGCGTCAAGGCGATCAACCTCCTGGACGCGCTGCAGGAGCTCCGCGACGCCGGCGCCGAGGTCGTCCAGGTCAACGACGTGCGCGCCGGCGTCGACACCTACTTCCTGGACGGCCGGAGCGGCGTCCAGGCCGACGGGAGGCCCCTCGCCGCGCCCTACCGGTTCCTCGCCATCGGCGACCCCCACACCATGACGACCGCGCTGAACATCCCCGGCGGACTGGTCAAGACGCTCCAGGGCGCCGGCGCGGACGTCTCGATCACCCCGCGCGCGAAAATCGCCGTCGACGCGATACGGTCTCCCTAGGGGAATTCGGGGAAGCGGTAAACCGGACGCCGGGCTCGGGCGTCGCGATCGGGGACGTCCGCGCGGCGGCGTAGACCTGCGATCATCGGCGAATGTAGGTTGGTCCAGCCGGCTCGCCGTTCCAGTTGACCCCTCGGGTAATACCCGCGTAAGTTGCGGCGACCGTCCCGTAAGCGGCCGGTGAGTCAGACCGTGGTCGGGGCGGGTCCCCGGCGTGGGTTGGTTGAAGGATGCGCGTGGCGCAGGCGGCTCCCGTTGCGGCGGGACGCCCGCGGGCGGCACGCCGATGGTAGGAGGCCGAGCCGATCGATGCCGAGCGTCTACTGCACGCAGTGCGGTCACGCCAACCCGGATGATGCCCGCTTCTGCTCGAACTGCGGAACTCCGCTCACCCGGAGCCCGCTGCCTCCCCGGGAGTCGCCCGGCGAGTCCACGTCCACGATCTCCATCGGCGGGTTCGAGGCGCTGGACACCGACGCCGGCGCTGAGGAGCCGTCGCTCGGGCCCGACCAGATGGCCATGGAGGCGCTTCCCCCGGGGACGGCGCTCCTCGTCGTCAAGCGGGGCCCGAACGCCGGCAGCCGCTTCCTGCTCGACAAGGACCGCACCTCCGCGGGCCGGCACCCTTCGAGCGACATCTTCCTCGACGACGTCACCGTGTCCCGCCGGCACGCCGAGTTCGCCCGCCAGGGCTCCGCGTTCTCCGTCCGCGACGTCGGCAGCCTCAACGGCACCTACGTCAACCGGCAGCGGATCGACCAGGCCGGCCTGTCGGGCGGCGACGAGGTCCAGATCGGCAAGTTCCGGCTGGTGTTCCTGATCAACCCGGCGCACGGCTGACCGGGGAGCACGAGGCCGCGGCGACGATGGGAGGGGCCATGAACGCGCAGCCAGCCCGGTCCCTGATGACGATCGGGGACGTCCTCGGACTGCTCAGGCCCGAGTTCCCCGACATCACCATCTCCAAGATCAGGTTCCTGGAGTCCGAGGGCCTGGTCGAACCGGAGCGCAGCCCGTCCGGCTACCGCAAGTTCGGCGACGCCGACGTCGAGCGGCTCCGCTTCGTCCTCACCGCGCAGCGCGACCACTACCTGCCGCTGCGCGTCATCAGGCAGCACCTCCAGGCCCGCGACCGCGGCGAGAGC
>NZ_SMKT01000289.1 GCF_004348735.1 Actinomadura sp. KC06 | reverse complement strand
GGGGGGCGGGTTTGGGCAAGGCCGCGAACTTGCGGAGTCCTTCCGCCTTGCGTTGCGGCGGGAAGTGTGCAATGACGCCCATCGCAGTGACCGCGTCGGCGACGCCAATCAGGTCGCGAGTGGTCGCGGGGTCGAAGATATCGCCGGTCCGGATCGTCACCCGGTCGGCCAGACCGAGTTTCTTGGCGATGCGCCGCGCTATCTCCGCCTGGTCGCGTTCGAAGGTGATGGATACTATTCTGGCATGCGGTTTCAGCGATGCGATCCGCGCCCAGCCGTCGCTGAGGCCCGTGCCGACCTCAACAAACAGGCCGCCCTCGGGTGCGTTCTCTACGGCCGGTTGCCAGCATAGGTCCACGGAGTTGATCTGAGAAATATATATCCTCAGTTGTGGATCGGGAAGCTTCTTGATCTCCTGGGTATATGGACCCCAATTCAAAGCCAGCCAGATAGTGGAAAACAGGCGATTGTAGTAGAGTCGATAAAGTTCCGGGACGGTTTCGTTGAATCCTCCGACCACAAGGCGGATCGCGGCACGGAAATTGCGCGTGATGCTCCTCTTGGTCTTATGTCCGTCGCGGGAGGTGTGGTAGAAGTCATATATCACCTCACTACGCACCGGAAGGAACTTGCCCAAGAAGCGCATTTGTCCTTCGGTCGTCAGAAATTCTTCCGCGGTGATCTTCTCAGGCTGCGTCGCCCGGTCCTTCTTGTTATCCTCGGGGGTCGGCATCGGCGGCGCACCTCCGTGTGATCAGCTGTTCTGCGGCTGTTGCCCGGCGGGTTCTATAAGTCTTCTTTCCGCCTCAGACGGCTCAGTGTCCCTTTCAGCAACTTGCGGTTGGCTACGCGAAGCGACGGGGGGCTTGCTTTCGGTCTTGCTGTGCTCGGCTTTACTATGCTCTTGGACCCGCCGGTTGGGAAGTGCGGTGCCGATTCCCGGGGTGCGGCCTGATACGTTCGGGCCGTTTCAGCTCTGGTCAGCGCCTGCTCTGGATCACCTCGTGGTCTACCGAAAAGCCCAGGTAATGGTTCCGACATGGCTCCAGGCGTGCCAGCGGAGGCCAACGGCCGTCGACACCTGGGTCGTCGCAGATCAGGTCATCGAGGAATGCACTGGCGGCTTGATCCGAACGAGTGATCATGATGGTTGCTCACGAGTGCCGCACACGTGGGACACAATCTTCTATAGCGCTTGCTTCGCATCATGTCAATAGCTACCTGTCTCGCCCACTTCAGAGTTTCGTTAGGCTTGTTGAGGGGTATCTTCACAGCCGTTTTGGATGAGCCTCATCTCACCACCTTCGCTTCATGAAGCTAACGGCCGCCGATCGCGTCATATGAGGCGAGTGGTACTGCGAGAAGTCACATCGCGATTATCTGGAAGCCATTTCTGCATCAATTGCCGCAATTGCCACACTGACATCTTTGGGGCCTGTTTTACGGTTGAATCGGCGGGTAGGGAAGGCGGCGATTTCAGTTGCGCATGTCTTTGGGTGTGCGGGGCTTCCCTAGACGCCGGTTGGTGGTGGATGGTCATGACGGCCGAGGCGATGACGGTGCGGGGGCGGCTGGTGGTTCTGCGGGGAGGCCCACCGGAACTGCGGCGGTGGTGCCCGCTGCCGGAGGGTCCAGCCGATGACTCACGGGTTGTGATGGATTTTTACGGTCGGCCTCAGCGCTTCGAGCCCACAGGGGATGCGGAGTGGTTGAGGGGCCGTCGGGTGCCGGAGTTTCGGTTCGTCTGCAGCACGGCGATCGCCGAGTAGGCGGGGTGCGGCATGTCGGCGTCGTGTGCGGAACCGATCGCGATCGTCGGGGCCGGATGCCGGTTTCCCGGCAAGGTGGACAGCCCGGGCGCGCTGTGGCGCCTGATGGCGGAAGGGGTGCGGACGGTGGGGGCGGTGCCTCCGGATCGCTGGGACGCGGATCGCCTCGCCGCGTTGCACGAACCCGAGGTCGCGGCGCGCGCCGCTGTGGGCTGTTTTCTCGACGGTGACGTGTGGGCTTGGGAGCCCGAAGCCCTGTCTGTCGCGCCCGCAGAGCGGGACTGGGTGGACCCCCAGGCCCGGGTGCTGATGGAGACCGCGTGGGAGGCGGTGGAGCACGCCGGGATCCCCGTGGGCGGGTTGCGCGGTACCCGTACCGGCGTCTACGTCGGTACCTACGCCCTGGACAACCTCTTCCGCGAGGCACGGCCGGTGGAGGACGCCCCTAACAGCCCCTATCTCTTCGGGAATTACCATGCGGGGCCCGCGGGGAGGGTGGCGTTCTCGATGGACCTGCGCGGCCCGGTGATGGTGATCGGCACGCACTGCTCCGCCGGCATGGTGGCGCTCGACACCGCCTGCGGGGCCTTGACCCTGGGCGAGTGTGATGCCGCGCTTGCGGGTGGTGTGCTGCTGATGCTGGCGCCGCAGACCCACTACTTCGAGGCACCGCTGCTGCTGTCCGAAAGCGGTGCCTGCCACGCCTTCGACGAGCGAGCTGACGGGTACGTGCGGGGTGAGGGTGCCGGGATGCTCCTGCTTAAGCGGCTCGCGGACGCGCGGCGGGACAGGGACCGGGTGCTCGCGGTCATCCTCGGCAGCGCCGTCAACAACGACGGACAGGCGACCCGGCTGACCGCTCCCTCCACCGAGATGCAGCAACGGCTGTTCCGGGACGCGGTGGACAAGGCGGGCATCGACCCCGGTGAGGTGGGCCTGGTCGAAGCGCACGGGCCGGGCACCGCGGTCGGCGACCCAATCGAGTACACCTCGATCAACGCCGTGTACGGCCAGGGCAGGGGACGGTGCGCCCTCGGCTCGGTCAAGACGAACATCGGGCACTCTGAGCCGGTCTCCGGAATCGCCGGCGTCATCAAGGCCGTCGAGTGCCTGCGGAGGGGAGCGATCCCTGCCAACCAGAACTTCGCCGAGTGGAACCCCGCGATCGTCCACGACGGCGAGTCCCGACTGTTCGTCCCGACGAGCGTGACCGCGTGGCCCGTGCCGGACGCGCCCCGGCTCGCCGCCGTGTGCTCCTACGGTGTCAGCGGCACCAATGGGCATCTCGTCCTGGAAGCGGCGCCCGCTCCGCATCCGCAGCTCGAGGCGAGGAAGGTGCGGGAACTGGGCGGGGACGTGCCCAGGCTGTTCCTGCTTTCGGGCAACTCGCCGCGGTCACTTGCCTCGGCCGCCGCACGGCTGGCCGATTGGCATGAAGGGGAAGGGGCATCGGTTCGGCTCGGCGACGTGGCGCACACGCTGGCGCTGCGGCGCGGCCATGCCGAGCAGCGGCTGGGCATCGTCGCCCGGGACCGTGCCGAACTGGTGCGCCGGGCGCGGGCGTTCGCGGCAGACGGCGAGAGCGACGGGGTGGTGAGCGGGACGCTCGTCCTGCCGCCCGGCCACCCGGGGCCAGTGTTCGTTTTCACCGGACAGGGTTCGCAGCGGCCCGGCATGTGCCAGGGACTCCTCGCGCACGAACCGGTATTCGCCGCGGCGATCGAGGAGTTGGAGCCGCTGATCCAGCGGGAGTCCGGGTTCTCGCTGCGCGAGATGATCCTGGAACCAGACGGGCTGGTCGGTGTCGACCGGATCCAGCCCACGCTCTTCGGTGTGCAGGTGGCGCTGGCCGCGCTGTGGCGGTCCTGGGGGGTCGAGCCCGCCGCCGTCATCGGCCAGTCCCTCGGCGAGGTGGCCGCAGCCGTCGTCGCGGGCGTACTGACACCCGCAGACGGCGCCAAGGTGATCTGCCGCAGAGCCTCACTCCTGGCTCGGATCGCACACGGCGCGATGGCCTCGGTCATGCTGAGCGCCGAGGACACCTGGGCCGCGATCGAGGCGGCCGGCGCCGACGGGGTCTCCCTCGGCGTGCTCACCGCACCGCGCACCACAGTGGTCTCCGGTGAGGCGCAACAGGTGCGTGACCTGGTCAACGCCTGGAACGAGGCGGGCACCGTGGCCCGCATGGTCGATGTCGATGTGGCCTCGCACTCCGCGCAGGTCGACCCGATCATCGAGGAGCTCCACGCGGTTCTCGGCGAGCTGCCCGCGCATCGTCCCGGTCCCATCGTCTTCTACTCCACCGTCACCAACGACCCGCGGGACCCGGGCCCGTTGGACGCCTCGTACTGGGTCCGCAACCAGCGCGATACCGTTCACTTCCAGCGGGCGGTCGGTTGCGCGCTCGCCGATGGCCACCGGCTGTTTGTCGAATGCACCGCTCAGCCCCTTGCCGTACGCGCTATTCAGGACACCGCTCGCGCGGCAGGAGCCAACGATGTCGTGGTGGTGGGCTCGCTGCGGCGGGGAACCGACGACCGGGAGGCGTTCCTCGGCCACGTGGCCGAGGCGCACGCGGCCGGATACGAAGGCATCGACTTCGCGTCCCGCTACGGCGACGGTGACCTCGCCGACCTGCCCGGCACCGCCTGGAACCGTACCCGGCACGGCGGCGAGCACCGCCCGTACACCCTCGTCGCTCCCGACCTGCCCGCCGCTTGCGAGCCTCCGCTGCTCGGCGGCCATGTGAGCGACCCCGAGCACACCGGTCGGCACCTGTGGCAGACGCCCGTCGGCCCCAGGCTGCTGCCTTGGCTGGGCGACCACATGGTGGCCGGCACCCCGGTCCTACCGGGCACCGGGTTCGCTGAGATGCTGCTTGCCGCCGGTGCCCAGGTGCTGGGCACCTCGCGGGTGGCGCTGCGTGCTCTGCGTGTGGAGGCGCCCCTGGTCCTCGATCCTGAACCGCAGGTCACCACCCGCCTGCTGTGCGAAGGAGACGGCGCCCGCGGCGAGGTGCTCACCCACAACGGGGAAGGCGCCCTCGTGCACGCCCGCGCCACGGTGCACCCCCTGCCTGAGTGCGACCCGATGCCGCGGCTGGACCCTGACACGTTGACCACGCCTGAATGGATCGACACGTCCCCGGACGACCTGCACCGGCACCTCCGTGAGAAGCACAACGTCGTCCATGGGCCGGCATTCACCGCCATCGACCGTATCCGGCTCCACCCCGACCACGACCGCGCCGTTTCCCGCCTGCGCCTGGCCGACAGCGCCCGCGTCTCGGCCTGGACGATGGGGCTCCACCCCGCGCTGGCCGACGAACTGGTGCAGACCGTGGTGGCGGCCTGGCTGGCCTACTGTCCCACCAGCCCCGGTCCGGTCGTGGTCAGTGGCATCGACGAACTCCGCCTCTACGCGCCCGCCGCCCACGCCCGGCTGTGCTCCATCCGACTAGACGAGGCCGACGACCTGGCCTGCACTGCCTCAGGACAACTCGCCACCTCTGAGGGCACCGTGCTCGCCGAGGTCCGTGGCCTGCGGCTGCGCAACATCACGCCTCCCACGCAGCGGTTCGCTTCCCGGCTGTCGCACCTGGAGCGAGTCCCCGCACCCCGCTCACACACCCGGCCGCCCGCCGCCTCGGGAAGCTGGGTCGTGATAGCCCCGATGGACGGGAGCTGGCCGACCGAACTAGCGCGGGAGTTGAAGAACCGCTGCACCGGCTGCCTGCTGCCAGCCGCCGATCATTCCCGGCTCGCGGCGGCTGTGCCAGCGTCGTGCGCCGGTGTCGTGCTGGCCCTCGGTGATCAGCCAGCGGGCGACGATCCCGCCGTCGCGGCGCGCCAGGAGGTCGCCCGGGCCGCCGAGATCATCCGGGACCTCGCTGCACTGCCTACGCCGCCACGCCTGTGGGTGGTTTGCCGTTCCGGCGGCGTGGCGTCGCTCATCTCCTCGGGGGTGCGCGGGCTGCTGCGCACCACCGCCTACGAATATCCCGCGTTGCAGCCCAGCCGCATCGACTTCACCGCGGACACCCCGTACGAACTGGTGGTGAACGAGCTGGTATGCGTCGATCATCCCATCACCGAAATCTCCTTGGACGGCAGCCAGCGTCACGTCGTCCAAGTCCGTGCCGGAGCCGACACCGACACTGCTGTCACCGACTCACCCCCGACACCGATCCGGACGGGATCGGCCTACCTGGTCACCGGCGGGCTG
>NZ_SMKT01000288.1 GCF_004348735.1 Actinomadura sp. KC06 | reverse complement strand
CCTCCCCCCATGGCTCCGTCCCCCAAACGACCTCGACACCTCCCCCAAGACACACCCGAAGACCGCCGCAAGCTCACAGACCTAGCTGGCAGGCAACTCACCGCCCTTGGCTCACTGACCTTGGCTCACTGACCTTGATGCCGATCATCGTCGGCCGGACTGGAAGGCCTGGCTCGCAGGCACATCTGGCAAGCCAGGCGCGTGAACCCAACTGCGGACCTCGCCGATGAGGCCAGCGGAGTCGAGCAGGCGCGCGGACCTGACCGACGAAACGTGCTCGCGTACCCGCAGGCAGACCCATCCCTGCGGGCCGACTAACGGATCCGGCGACCGACTCGCGCCCGACCGGAACCGCCGTCCCGCAGGACGGCGGTTTCCCGCCAGGAACACCTGTTTCGGTCGCCAGCCGCACACCCAGGCCCACCAGCACCACCTCCGACACCTGATCCAGCCGTCGCCGCACCTCGGAACCCGGCCACCCCGACCTCGCCATCAGGCCAGACTCACGGACCGGGCCAGCGGATACCCGCCTGCAGACCCAAGCCACAGGCCCAGACCACAAGCCCGGAGTACGGACCCGGCCCACAGACGAATACGGGCCCGGCCCACAGACCCGGCTAGTTGACCGGGCTCGCCGGCCAGATGCCGGACCTGCTCCGGCGGGCTGACTGGTGGCCTGTCCGACAGGCCAGGCTCACGGGCCAGGCTGGCGGGGGATGGTGTGCGTGGTGCCGTGGACGTTGTTGTTCGGACGGTTGGGTGTGGTGTTGGGACGGGTGGCTGGTCGTGGCTGATCGGTGGGTGAGGTTCGTTCGGTGTGGTTTGTTGTCGGCGGGCAGGTCAGGGGGCGTCGGGTGGGACGCCTGGTTCTGTGGCGGCGGCTGCGTGGGCGTGGACGGTTAGGGCCGGTAGGCCTGCGGCTGTGGGTGGCTTGACCGGTACGGAGACGTCCACGTGGACGGTGGCTTGGTCTCGGCTCACCTTGACCGTTGCTCCTGGCGGGACGGCCTTCGCCACGAGTTCGCGCACGGCGTTGAGAGACTCGCCTCTCGCCGCGGCGCGGGCACCGGTTCGGGCGGCGTCCGTGCAGGTGAGCTGGACGGAGGCGACCGTTAAGCCCCACAGCGCGACCGCGGTGATCAGGACCAGGGCGGGGAGTGCCACGGCGATCTCCGCCGTGGCCATCCCCCGGTCGTTCAGCCGGCCAGTTTGAGGGCCTTCTCGATGATCTGTAAAAGGAGTGACTTCACTTGGGAGCTGGTCACGATCTTGAATAGCACGGCGGCGAACGCCGCAGCGGCGATGGTGCCGACCGCGTATTCGGCGGTGGACATACCTCGGTCTCCGCATGCACTGGACCATCGCCGCACCGCCATCTGTTTCGGCCGCATATGGGCCCCTTTCGTTTGTTGTTCGCTCTCAAGGCTGCTGGACCAGGGAGGTGGGTGACGGATGAACGGTTTGCTGTGGATAACCCGGGGGTTCACTGCGGCAGGAGGATCGTGGAGGCGATCCCGGCGATGGCCGGGACGACGCCGAGCAGCACGAATGCCGGCAGGAAGCACAGACCCAGTGGGGCGAGTGCGTGGATGCCCGCCGCTCGAGCCCTGGCGGCGGCAGCCGTGCGGGCCACGCGCCGTTGGTCTTGTGCGAGGCGGCTCAGGGACGGGGCCAGCGCCGCGCCGGTGGATGCGGCACGGATGGCAGTGCGCGCCAAGGGAGCAAGCATCGGCTCTTTCGTGAGCGCCAACCAGGCGTCGGCCGGATCAGCCCCTAGCCGGATCTGGACGGAGACGGCTCCCAATTCCTCCCCGAGCGGACCGCCCACCGCGTCCGCGACTGCGGCTACCGCCTCATGCCAGGGGGTGCCGCCGCGCAGGCAGGCGGCGAGAAGATCCACTGCGACGGGCAGGTCGGCGATGAGGCGCATCCGTCTGCGTCTGCGGTCCGCGTTCCCAAGGCGGCCGAACGAGTACCAGACGGCGACCGCAATCAGGATTCCGGTCACTGTGCCGATTGGTCCGCCAAGCGTTACCGCGCTCAGGGTTCCTGCTGTGCCCGCGGCCACACGCCGAAGGACGATCTCGCGGCGCTGGGATCCTCCCTTGCGGCCCTGGGATCCTTCCTCGCGGCGTTGGGGCCGCTCTGATCGTTGGCTGCGTTCGCTCGCTAGGCCCTGTGTGGGGAGTTGTGTCGGGGGAGTTGTGGGGGTTGGTTCCCCTCTTTGCCTGATTGCGGGTCGGGGGACTGGGCGGTGTGGGTCGCGGGCTAGGGGACGTGGGGGCTGTGAGTGGTGGTGTGTGGGGTGAGGGTTTGTGGTTGGTTCGTCTGGGTGTTGGGGGGCCGCTGACCGGATTCGGTCGGGGGCTCGGGGCCAGGTCGTCGATGCGTGTTCTCGGGACGGGGCCGGGAACTGGTCCGCGAGTCGCCTTGTGGCGGGGCTTGTCCCTCTGGGGAGGAGGAAGGCTGATGCTGCCGCGCACAGCACGGCCATCAGGTCCGTCATGGTTCACCTTCTAGCGGAGGGTTTCGGCGGATCTGGCCAGGCGGCGGGTCCAGTAGAGGCCGGTCAGGTTGAGGGTCGCGCCTGTGATCAGGCAGGCCAGGCCCGGGAGCGTCCCGAAGAGGAAGGGCAGCGGGTGCGCACCGAGGGCCGCGGCCAGGGCCAGGCCGAGAAGGGGGAGGGCGGCGAGGAGGCGTGCTGTCGCGCGGGGGCCGGCGAGCTGGACGGACACGTCCTGGCGTTGCGACTCTTCATCGCGCAGGGCGGTTGCTAGGCCGTCGAGGACGGTGGCGAGCGTACCGCCGCGTTCTGCGCCCACCCGCCAGCATGCTGCTAGCAGGCGAAGACCTTCGGCACCTGGCCGGGAGGCCAGTTCTCCCAAGTGGTCGGGAGGTGGATGAGGGAGGCTGAGGAGCTCCTTGGCAACCTGCGGGTCGAGGACGGTGGTGGACGCCGTGAACGCCTCGTCGGGGGTGCGGCCCGCGGTGAGCTCGGCGGCCATGGCGTCGCAGAGTTCGATGACTGAGGTGCGTCGGCGGTGCGGAAGGGTCCGGCGATCCCGATAGGCCACTGCGCCGGTCTGGAGGAGGCGGAATGGGTTCCTGGGCGGGCTGGCGAGGAGGCGGTCCAAGCGACGGGCGGCGGTGGGCGGGGTCAAGAACGTCCAGACTGCGACGGCTGAGCAGAGGGCCGCGAGTATGCCGATCATGCGGCTGTCGCCAAGCGATCGGCGAGCGAGTCGGCACCTGGGCCGGGGATGACCTCGCCGGAAGCGGTGAACGACATGGCGGGGACGACGCCGACCAGTCCATCGGACCCCCGGCGGACCAGGCATATCTCCGCCACGCGTCGGCGGCCTCCGCCTGGCTCGCGGACCAGATGGACGACGATGTCCAAGGCTGCGGCCAACTGGCTGTGGACGGCCTCCCGTGTTAGGCCCGCGGCGCACGCCAGCGCTTCGAGGCGGGCCGGCACGTCTGCGGCGGTGTTCGCATGGAGTGTGCCGCAACCTCCCTCGTGGCCCGTGTTCAGCGCTTGCAGGAGGACCACTACTTCGGAACTTCGGACCTCGCCTACCACCAGACGGTCGGGACGCATGCGTAGGGCTTGGCGGACCAGATCGTTCAAGGTCACGCCTCCCGCCCCTTCAATGTTGGGCGGGCGCGCCTCCAGCCGGACCACGTGCGGGTGGGACGGTTTCAGTTCGGCGGAGTCTTCCACCAGAACCAGCCGTTCGGCGGGATCGACCAGCGACAGCAGGGAGCTCAGAAGTGTCGTCTTGCCGGTGCCGGTGCCGCCGGTGATCAAGTAGGCGGCGCGGGATTCGATCAAGGCGGCGAGCAATTCGGCTCCCTCAGGCGGGACGGTGCGCGCCGCGGTCAGCTCGTCCAGTGTGAAGGCGCGGCGGCGCGGGAGGCGCAGGGAGATGCACGTGCCGGTGGCCGCGATGGGCGGGAGGACAGCGTGCAGCCGCACTCCGCCTGGGAGCCTGGCGTCGGCATACGGGGAGGCATCGTCGAGGCGTCGGCCTGCGGCGGCGGTGAGGCGCTGGGCCAGGCGACGGACGGACTGCTCGTCCGGAAAACGCAAGGCAGTGCGGACGAGGCCCGCGCCTGTGTCGACCCAGACCTCGTCCGGGCCGTTCACCAAGACGTCGGTGACGTCTGGGGAACGCAGCAGCGGTTCCAGTGGCCCGGCGCCCACGAACTCGGCGCGTAACTCTTCGGCCAGCGTCAGAATCTCGCGGTCGCCGAGCAGGCGTTCTTCAGCGCGCAATGCCGCTGCGACCCGGCCGGTCGTCGGTTCGCCGCCGGTGTCGGCCAGCCGGTCACGGACGGCGTTGGAGAGGCTGATCATGCGGCGGCCTCCTCCCGGTAGGCGTACGGCTGGAGGGCGAGGTCGGCGAGGACGCCGGCGCAGAACTCCGCAAGCGGGCCTCGGCGGCAGGCCCGTTCAAGGCCGCCCTCGTCGATGGCTACGGGGAGGCGGCGGTCGCGCTCGAAGGAGCCGGCGGACGGGAGGTCGAGGGCGTGCACGACCGCGTCCGCCGTCAGCCCGCCCGGCGCGGGGCCCTGGACGACGAGGCGCACGTCGCCGGCGTGGCGGCGGAGCGCGGCTGCGAGGCCGTCGGCGGCGACGGTCGCGCGGACCTCGGCCGGGACCAGCAGGAACGTCACGTCGGCGGAGCGCAGGGCCGCGTGGCCGACATCGTCGGGATAGCGGGGGACGTCCACGACGACCAGATCGAAGCCGCGCACGGCCGCGTCGAACAGGGACCGGGCCGCTTCGTCGGAGACGGGGACGGGCTCGCCGCGGCGCCACGACAGGACGGACAGGTCGCCGCACCGCGGCAGGGTCTCGCGCAGCGTGGCGGTGTTCAGCCGGCCTCTCCGTTCGGCGAGGTCGTGCCAGCGGACCCCCTCGTGCTCCTCCAGCCCGAGTATGAGGTCGACGCCGCCGCCGAACGGGTCGGCGTCCACGAGCAGCGTGCGCAGCCCCTGGCCCGCCGCCGCGAGGCCGAGCGCGGTCGCGAGCACGCTGGCGCCCGCGCCGCCTCGGGAGCCGACGACGCAGAGGGTGGTCGCCCAGCCGCCTTCGGGTTCGCTGGCCGCGGCGAACGCGTTGATCAGCCAGTCTTCGTGGTCGGGCAGCGCGGCGACGTCCTGCGCGCCGGCTTCGACCGCGAGGCGGTAGGCCTCGGGCGTGGCGCCGTCGCCGGTGACCAGGACAACGCCTTGCCTGCGCTGAAGGCCGGCGGACGCGACGTCCTCGGCCACGTCGGCGCCCACGAGGATGAGGGCCGGCCACGTCCAGGCGGCTCTCGCCTCGTCGGCGCTGTAGGCGACCTCCGCATGGACGTCGGCAGCGGCTGCGAGTCGGAGCAGGCCGTCGGCGAGGGCGGGGTCGCCCGTGACGATCAGTGCCGCAAGATTCATCGGATGCCCCTTCAACGTTTCGGAGACATCCACCTTGCGGGGCGGGCAGGCGGCGATGAAGAACTTCCGCGAACTGTGGATAACTTCGCCCGGACGGCGCCGGCAACGCGACGGCGCGGGCGGCACGTACCGACGCCAAGGCTGCTTGCGAACCCGGCGGCAACGCTCGCGCCCACAGCGGCACCCGGCGGCACGAGCGTCGCTAGCGGTGCGGGCTGGGAAGGTGCGGACGCCGTTGGCTGCCACTGGCGGCGTCAGGCGCTGTGGGGTTTCCGGTGGTGCTGCGGCGCTTGCGCCGGTACGTGCCGATCCCGGAGCCACTTGTGATCGCGGCGCTCGCGGCGTCAGCGGCTCCTGGCGATGCTGGTGTCGCTAACGGTCGTGGGTAGCCGGAGTTGGTGCGGAGGCCTTGGCTGCCCTGGCGGCGCCCGCCCGTGTGAGCGGTACCTGGCGGTGTGAGCGGCACCTGGCGGGTGTGAGTGGTGCCTGGTGGGTGTGAGTGGTGCCTGGTGGGTGTGAGTGGTGCCTGTGGCGGGGTCCGCAAGGGTGTGGACGTCACGAGGGTGTGGTGGCCGTTGTTGCGCCAGGGGCACATGGTGGTGCTGACGGTGCGGGGTCGCCGGTGTTTGGGCGGCGGGCGGTGGCGCTGTGCGCCACCGCCCGGCCGCTAACGACTGGGCGACCCCCGCCGGGGGGG
>NZ_SMKT01000287.1 GCF_004348735.1 Actinomadura sp. KC06 | reverse complement strand
CTTCACCAGATCCAGCACCTTGCGCCGGAACTCAGGGGGATAGCTACGGGGCATCGGATGCCTCTCCTCGTGATCAACGGCACGAGGATTCCAGCAACCCGACACCACCAAAGCCGGGGCACATCACGGCGACCACGGAACTTCACCGGGCGTTGGACGAGGCGGCGCGGCACCGATGAATCTCCCCCTTCCCCGGTCTCTGTCTCTCTGACGGACCATGGACGAGGAGGACGATGTGAGACGCGTGGTGCTCTACATGATGACCAGCGTGGACGGATTCATCGCCGGGCCGGACGGCGACCTCGACTGGATGATCTCACCGGACGAGGAGCGGCAGGCCGAGGGGCTGGAGCAACTCGACGCGATCGACACCGCGCTGATCGGCCGCGGCGTGTACGAGGACATGGTCCGGTACTGGCCGACCGCGTCCGGCGAGTACGCGGACCGTATCAACGCCATGCCGAAGCTCGTCTTCTCCCGCAGGTCAGAGCAGCTGAGCTGGAACAACGCCCACATCGTCCCCGTCGCCGGCGACGCGGACCTGGCCGAGCAGGTGACTCGCCTGAAGAGCGAGCCCGGCAAGGACATGGTGCTGTTCGGCGGCGCGCGTCTCGCGCAGTCCTTCGTACGCCTCGCCCTGGTGGACGAATACCGGCTGTGCGTCCAGCCGGTCGCCCTCGGCTCAGGCCGTCCGCTGTTCGGCGACCTCGAATCCAGAACGGCCCTGACCTTGACCGCGACGCACCCGTTCCCGTCCGGCGCAGCCCTGACCACCTACCGACCGGCACAACCCAACTGACCCCAGCCCGGGGACGCCCGTCGTCCGTGCAACGACTCGCACCCCCGGCGCTCTGGTGTCGGTGATGTGGTGCCGGTTGGGGGTCAGGGGTGGGGGCGGCCTTGCATTAGGGCTTTGCCGGTTTTGTAGAGGTCGGTGGGGACTCGGGCGGGGTCTAGGAGGTGTTGGAAGGCGAGGCCGAAGTCGAGGGCCATGGTGAGGGTGGCGCGTTCGTCGGGGGCTATGCCGTCGGCGGGGTCCAGTTGGCTGGCCAGGCGGGCTCGGCGTTCGGCGTACCAGTCGGCGATGCGCCAGCCGGCGGCGTAGTCGCGCATGCCGTAGAGCCAGAATTCGACGAGGAGGAGGGCGAGCTGGCGGGCGCGGTCGTCGGGGGCGTGGCGGGCGGAGGAGCGGCCTGCGGAGTCGGTGTCCTCTTCGGCGGCGCTGAGTTCTTCGCAGACGTCGGTGTGGGCGGGGTCGCTGGTGAAGCGCTCCATCAGGGCCAGCAGCAGGTCGGTCTTCCCGGCGAAGTTGGAGTAGACGGCGCCCTTGGTGAGGCCGGCGGCGGCGGCGATGTCGTCGAGCGACGCGCCGTGGATGCCGCGTTCGGCCCAGAGGCGCTCGGCGGCGGTGAGCAGCGCGGTGCGGGTCTCGTCGCGGCGGTCCCTGCGTTGCCGGGCGCCGTCGGACGGTCGCGGGGGGCGGGGCACCGGCGTGTCGCCCCCGGGTCGATGGCCGCCGTTGGCGTCCCTCATGCGTTGTCCCTCCGTGAGCGGGGGCGCGCGTCCGAGGCGGCGGGCCGCGCGCCGGGAATCTCCTCCTGTTCTTCGGAATACACCGGTCGGACACGGTCAGTCCCCGAGTTGCGCAACTCAGACTGGCTTGGAACGGTCCGTTCGATGCCGTATCGGCGGCGGGTGACAAGGAACCGGGAGCTGTGCGGCAAACCGCCCACGTCGTGCGTTACTTGCGGGTAGCCAAGAACGCCGGGGCGTCCTACGCTGCGTGCATGGCTTCTCCGACGGTCCGTGCCGAAGGCGCGGCAGAGCGCACGCTGCCCCAGAATCTGGTCGATCGGCTGGCATCTCACATCGCCTCGGACGGCGCCGGCACCGCGACGATCCCGTGCCCGTTCACCGGCGAGGCCCTCGCGACCGTTCCGCTCTCCAGTGCCGACGACGTCCGCAAGGCGTACGAGCGGGCCCGCGAGGCGCAGGCGGCGTGGGCGCGGTTGCCGGTGAGCGAGCGGGTCAAGCCGTTCCTCAGGCTCGCGGACGTGCTCGTCGACCGGCGCGAGGAGATCCTCGACGTCATCCAGCTGGAGACCGGCAAGGCGCGGCGGCATGCGATGGAGGAGTTCCTCGACGTGACGCTGTGCTCGCTGTACTACGCGCGGCGGGCCGCGCGGCTGCTGAAGCCGCGCCGCAGGCAGGGCATGGTGCCGGGGCTGACCCGTGTGCAGGAGTTGCGGCACCCGAAGGGCGTCGTGGCGTTGATCGCGCCGTGGAACTACCCGTTCGCGCTGGGAGCGAGTGACATCGCGCCGGCGCTGATGGCGGGGAACGCGGTGATCCACAAGCCGGACACCCAGACGTGCCTGTCGAGCCTGTGGGTGCTCGATCTGCTGATCGAGCTCGGGCTGCCCCGTGGCGTGTGGCAGGTCGTCGTGGGCGAGCCGTCCGAGATCGGTGATCCCCTGGTGGAAGACGCCGACTACGTGTCGTTCACCGGGTCGACGCGGGGCGGCAAGGCCATCGCGGAGAAGGTCGCGCCGCGGCTGGTCGCGTACTCGCTGGAGCTCGGCGGCAAGAACCCGATGATCGTGATGCCGGACGCCGACGTCGAGCGCACCGCGCGGGGCGCCGTCCGCGGGTGCTTCACCAACGCCGGGCAGCTGTGCATCTCGATCGAGCGGATGTACGTGCACGAGGACATCTACGACCGGTTCGTCCCCCGGTTCGTCGAGCTGGTCAAGGGCATGAGGCTCGGGACCGGACTCGACTTCAAGGCCGAGATGGGGTCGCTCACCTACGAGCGGCAGCTGGACGCGGTGACGCGGCACGTCGACCAGGCCGTCGAGGAGGGGGCCACCGTCCTCGCCGGCGGGAAGGCGCGTCCGGACATTGGGCCGCTGTTCTACGAGCCGACGGTGCTCGCGGACGTCAACGGCGACATGGACCTGTGCGCGAACGAGACGTTCGGCCCCGTCGTCGCGCTCTACAAGTACCGGGACGAGGACGAGGTCGTCGCCCGCGCCAACGACACGCCGTACGGGCTGAACGCCTCGGTGTGGACCAAGAACCCGGCGCGGGGCCGGCGTCTCGCCGCCCGGATCCAGGCCGGGACGGTCAACATCAACGACGGGTACGGCGCGGCCTACGCGTCGTACGACTCGCCGATGGGCGGGATGAAGCAGTCGGGTATGGGACGCCGTCACGGGTCGGAGGGCCTGCTGAAGTTCACCGAGGTGCAGACGGTCGCGAGCCAGCACATCATGGACCTCGAACCGCCGGGTTCGATCGGCTACGACCGGTTCGCCGACCTCATGGCGACCGGGATCAAGCTCATGAAGAAGCTTCGGATCAAGTAGGGATCGCCCGTGAAGCATGACTTCGACGTGCTCGTCATCGGGTCCGGGTTCGGCGGTAGCGTGTCGGCGCTGCGGCTGACCGAGAAGGGTTACCGGGTCGGCGTCATCGAGGCGGGCCGCCGGTTCGACACGAACCCGTCCGGGGCGCCGGGGTCGCGGTACCCGGAGCTGCCCAAGACGAACTGGCGCATCGGCCGCTACCTGTGGGCGCCGGCGCTCGGGCTCACCGGCATCCAGCGGATGCACCTGATCCGGGGCGCGAAGTCGAGCCGGGTGATGGTGCTGGCGGGCGCGGGCGTCGGTGGCGGGTCGCTGAACTACGCCAACACCCTGTACGTCCCGCCGGAGCCGTTCTTCAAGGACCGGCAGTGGGCGCACATCACCGACTGGCAGGACGAGCTGGCGCCCTTCTACGAGCAGGCCAGGCGCATGCTCGGCGTCGTCCAGAACACGACGACGACCGAGGCCGACAAGGTCATGAAGAAGGTCGCCGACCGGATGGGCAAGGGCGACACATACGTCCAGACTCCGGTCGGCGTCTTCTTCGGGCAGGGCGCCGGGGTCGAGAGCGCCGACCCGTACTTCGGCGGGACGGGCCCGCGCCGCCGCGGCTGCCTGGAGTGCGGCGAGTGCATGGTGGGCTGCCGCCACGGCGCGAAGAACATGCTGACGGAGAACTACCTGTACCTGGCGGAGAAGGCCGGGGCGCGGGTGATGCCGCTCAGCCGGGTCACCGGCGTCCGGCCGCTCGCCGGCGGCGGCTACGAGGTCGAGATCGTGCGGACCGGCTCGTTCGGGCGCAACCGGAAGACGTTCACCACCGGGCAGGTCGTCTTCGCCGCCGGTACCTACGGGACGCAGAAGCTCCTGCACAAGCTCAAGGCGACCGGCCGCCTCCCGCGCCTGTCCGACCGGCTCGGCGCGCTGACCCGCACCAACTCGGAGGCGATCCTCGGCGGCGGCCGCGCCAACGGCAGGCCGGGGCCCGACTTCTCCCAGGGCGTCGCGATCACCTCGTCCTTCCACCCGGCGCCGGACACGCACATCGAGCCCGTCCGGTACGGGCGGGGCTCCAATCTGCTCGCAGCCCTCCAGACGCTTCTCGTGGACGGCGATCGGCCCGGCGAGAAGCACACGCCCCGGCTGCTGAAGTTCTTCCGCGAGGCGGCGCGGCGCCCCCGCCACCTGATCCAGCTGCTGGACGTGCGGCACTGGTCCGAGCGGACCGTCATCGCCCTGGTCATGCAGACCCGCAACAACTCGATCACGCTGCGCCCCGAGCGGGGCCCGTTCGGCTGGGACGTCCGCGCGTCCGCGGGCCACGGGGAGCCGAACCCGACGTGGATCCCGGAGGGGCACGAGGCGACCCGGCTGATCGCCGAGGAGATCGGCGGTATGCCCGGCGGCACGTGGGGCGACCTGTTCGACGTCCCGATGACGGCGCACTTCCTCGGCGGATGCGTGATCGGCGACTCGCCCGAGTCGGGTGTCATCGACCCCTACCACCGCGTCTACGGGCACCCGGGCCTGCACGTCGTGGACGGCTCCGCCGTCTCCGCCAACCTGGGCGTCAACCCGTCCCTCACCATCACGGCCCAGGCCGAGCGCGCCATGTCGTTCTGGCCGAACCGCTCCGAGGACGACCCGCGCCCAGCCCTTGGCGACGCCTACCAGCGCCTCAAGCCCGTCGCACCGAAGAACCCCGCCGTCCCGGCCGACGCGCCCGGCGCCCTCCGGCTCCCGATCATCGACATCACCTGACACGACCGCCCCCGTATCCCGTTGCGAACCTCGTGCCTGAATTCTCAGGCCGGCTCGGGGCGGGCGGAAGTAGAACGCGATTCTGTGGAAAAGCCGGCGCCGCCGGCGCTCGGGCATGCGGAAGCCCGGCGCCGGAGCGGCTCCTGCGCGCCCGGGGGGAGGCGTGCGTCGGGAGCGCTCCGGCGCCGGACGGGGATGGCTATTCGCAGTGGGCGGTGACGGCTACGTCCGGTAGGCCGTCCACTGGTCCTGCATGCGCTGGTTCTGGCCGGACGTGAACTCCGTCATGCAGGCGTCGTAGCTGTAGTCCATGAAGTTGTGGATCGGGTCGACGCCAGGGGAGGTGCAGGTGTCGCGGCCGGTCGGGCAGCCGGACGCGGGGCTCTGCTCTGCGGGGGTGTCGGCGACCTGGTCGCCCTGGCCGGAGCAGCCGCCCTGGAACGTGTGGTACAGACCCATCCAGTGGCCCACTTCGTGGGTGCCGGTGTCGCCCTCGTTGTAGTTGCCGAGTGCACCGCCCGGCAGGCTCTGGTAGTGGACGACGACACCGTCCATCGCGGGCTGGGAACGGTAGCTGCTCGGGAACGTGGCCCAGCCCAGAAGGCTGTTGCCTAGGTCGGCCGTGTAGAAGTTGAGGTCCTGCGCGTTGCCCGTGTGCAGAGCGGTCTTCATCTGGCGCTCGTTGCCCTCGGGGTCGGAGAACCAGGCCGCGTTCTGCGTCCGCTTGATCTGGGCGAGCGTGAACGTGATGCCGCTGCTCTTGTAGGCGGCGTTGAGGACGTCGAGCTGCTTGTTCAGCGTCGCGTCCGGGATGTTGCCCGCGCTGCCGTACACGACGTGGAAGTGCACGCGGACGGTGATGGCGGCCTTGGGCTTCTTCCGCAGCTTGCCGATGCGGTCGTGGAAGTCCTTCTCCATCGCCGCCACCTGGGCGTTGCTGGGCTGGTTCCGTTCGGTGACATGGGAACCGGCCCGGACGCGGGCGTCCGCGGGCTGGTCGGCGCAGTGGGCGGACGGTCCTGCGGGGGGC
>NZ_SMKT01000286.1 GCF_004348735.1 Actinomadura sp. KC06 | reverse complement strand
GGCTCTTGGCTCTGGGGGTGAGGATTTGCCAGGTGGGGATTGGACGGTTTGGACGCGGGTTGGTGGGGTCCAGGGGGCGCCGCTTGATCTGTTGACGGCGCGGATCGGGCGTCGGCATTACGCACCGCATATCCATGATGAGTACGCCATCGGGGTGACCGTCGACGGTATGGAGACGATGCGGTACCGGGGCGAGAAGGTGTACTCGGGTGCTGGAAGTCTGGTCGTCGTCGAGCCGGGGGAGGCGCACACGGGTGGTCCGGCTCGTCCGGAAGGCTTCGCCTACCTGTGCGTTTATCCGGGGGCCGAGCTGCTGGGCGCCGCGGTGAACTCGGACGAGGAGCCCGCATGGCCGCACTTCCGGGAGCCGATCATCGACGATCCGCAGCTCGGCGAGGCCCTGCGGCTTGCGCATCGCGCGCTGCGCCTGGGGCAGGACCCGCTGGAGGGTGAGTCGCGTCTGCTGGGGGTGCTGGGCGCGCTCGTCCGGCGGCACGCGGCTCCGAGTCCGGAGGAGGCGCCGGGACGGCGAGGCGCGGACGCCGGCCGGATCGCTCGCGCCGTCGCGGCACGCCTGTCGGACGAGATGCTCGCCCCGCCGACGCTCGCCGAGGTCGCGGGCGACCTGGAGCTTTCGCGGTATCAACTGCTGCGAGCCTTCCGTGAAGCCGTGGGCATGCCGCCGTACGCGTGGCTCGCCCAGCACCGGGTCACGCGGGCCCGTGCGCTGCTGGACGCGGGACACCGGCCGGCGGAGGCCGCGACGCTCGTCGGGTTCGCCGACCAGGCGCATCTCACGCGGTGGTTCCGGCGCGTGGTGGGCGTCACGCCCGGCGCGTACCGCAACAGCGTTCAAGACAGTGCGGCGCGCCGTCCCGCATTCTGAGCCTGTCCGTTCGCCGGACGGACGGGAACGGAGGTCGCGTTGAGTCGCCGTGGCTGGGTGCTGTTCGCGCTGATGAGCGTGCTGTGGGGCATCCCCTATCTGATGATCAAGGTGGCGGTCGAGGACGTCTCGGTCGCGATGATCGTGTTCACCCGGACCGCGCTCGGCGCCGCCGTCCTGCTGCCGCTGGCGCTCCGGGCGGGCCGGCTCGGTGTGGTCCGCCGGCACTGGCTTCCGCTCCTGGTGTTCACGGCCGTGGAGATCCTCGGGCCGTGGGCCCTGCTGTCGGACGCCGAGACCAGGCTGACCAGTTCGATGACCGGGCTGCTGATCGCCGCCGTCCCGATCGTCGGGGTGGCGCTGGCCAGGCTCACTGGCGACGGGGAGCGGCTCGGGCCGGTGCGGTGGGCGGGGCTGCTGGTCGGGCTGGTCGGCGTCGGCGTCCTCGCCGGTCCGCATCTCGGCGGCGGCAGCGCGTGGGCGATCGGCGAGGTCATGCTGGTCGCGCTCGGCTACTCCATCGCCCCGATGATCGCGACCCGGCGGCTGCGGGACCTGCCCAGCCTTCAGCTGGCCGCGTTCTCGCTGGCCATCGCCGCGCTCGTCTACACCGGCCCGGCGGCCGCCACCTGGCCGGAGTCGATGCCGAGCGGACGTGTCCTCGCCGCGCTCATCGGGCTCGGGCTGGTGTGCACGGCGGCGGCGTTCATCGTGTTCTTCGAGCTGATCCGGGAGGTCGGCACGTCCAGGGGCATGGTGTTCACCTACGTGAACCCGGCCGTCGCGGTCGTCGCCGGGGTCGTGTTCCTCGGCGAGCCCCTCACCGGGACGATCATCGCCTCGTTCGCGCTGATCCTCGGCGGCTCCGTCCTCGCGACCGCCCACCGCAGCCCTGCGCCCGCCGAGGTCGCCTCCGTCGAAGCCGCTCCCGTCGAGGCCGCGCCCGTCCGGGGCGCGGTCGCCGAGCCCGAAGAGACCTCGACCTGCTGACCTGCTGACCTGCTGGAACGGCCACGCTCAGCGAGCGTGGCCGGATCCGTCCCGACTATCCACAGCCGGAAAGTGCCCATCGCTCACACAGGAAGGTGCTTGGTCAGGGCGGCAGTAGCGCCCGGCGTCATGGTGGACGAGTTTCATCCCGGCCAGGCGAGGTGCCCATTGTTCGGCTGGTCAGCGGAGGGTGACGATGAACTTGCCCGGCTTGCCGATGTTGCCGGCCGGGTCGATGGCGCGGTATTCGATGGTGTGTCGGCCTTTGCCGAGTTTGCCGTAGGTGAGGCTGTCGATGACGGTGCCGTTCTCGGTGAACAGCCAGGGGGCGGACGAGTCGGTCGGCCAGCCGAAGTAGTTGAACCAGCCGTCCCCGTCGACGCGGAACTCGGAGACCACGACGCCCGCGCGGTCGTCCGCGCCTGTGAGGCGCATGGTGAACGGGCCGTCGAAGACGTATTCGGGCGTCCGGCCAGGGCGCACCTGGCTCTGCGTCGCCTTCGACAGTTCGTACTTCACCGTCGGGCCCTGCGCGTCGATCGTCCACGTCCGAGTCTTGGAACCGACGCGTGCGACGAGCTGATGCGTGTCCTTCGACAAGCGGAACCGGGCGAGATCGATGTCCCGGTCACCGCCGCGTACGCGTCGTCCGTCCAACTCCCAGCGGACGGACGGAATGCTCCGCACCGGATGTGTCGTCTCGGCGAACACGACCGATTCGCTGCCCACAGGCTTGTCAGTAGGTGTGGACGAGCTGAAATCAAGCGGCACATCCTCCGGCGGGGTCTGCACACTGGTGTCGACCGTCCACGTGCGGACCTGGGTGAGTGCGGCCGACGAACGTACGGCCGGGTCACGGACGAAGCCAGTTGGGTCGGTGACCTTCGCCTGGACGGTGTGCGTGCCCTTCTTAAGATGCAGCCGAGACAGATCCAGGTTGGCACCCCTCTGGACGGTCTTCCCGTCAACCGTCCATGTGACGGACAGCTGGTGACCAGACGGGTGCATCGTTTCGACCCACAGAACACGGTCGTCACCCACGGGCGCAGCCGTTGGCGTATGCGCCTGGACGAGGTTGACCTTGGCTGCGATCTGCTGCGTCATCCGTTCGCGCGACACCTGGTCGAAGTAGTAGCCCAGCGTTTTCATCATCGAGTGCTGGCTCGGCCTCCACACGCCCTTACTGAAATAGATGCCGCCCTCGTACCGTCCTATGGTTCCTCCGGACTCGCTTCGTTCACCGAGCCAACGCCACCACTTCTTCTTCTGCGCCTTCATGTCTTGCTCGGTCATCAGCGTGTGGTGGAGGGAGTCGGGCTCAGGACCGGTGTACGTCCCGCCGGGAACACCCCGCTGGTAGTAGTCGTACTCGTCGTCCAGCCCACCCAGCGAGTGGCCGAGCTCATGTGGCGCGATGAGAGCGGACATCGCGTTCCCGCCAGATGCCGTCGCGTAGGCGCCGCCTGCACCGCCGTAGGTGTCGCTGTTGGCGAGCCCAAGAATCTGCCGGTTCGCTGGAGTCGCCCCTGGGACGAGGTCCGCGTACGTCTTGGCCGCCGCAGAGTCCATGACGAGGAGCCGCTGAACGCCGTCCGCCCTACAGCCGCTCCAGAACGCCATGCTCAACGGAGTAGTGCGGCGTGGGGACGACAGCGACGGATCGCAGCTCACCCCTGACTCACCGGACGGAATCTCGACCGCGTACACGTTGATGTAGCTGCGGTACGACTTGAACGGCTCGATCGTCCACAGGTCGTTGAGATGTTCGGCGTAGTGGGCGCGGAACTTGGGCATGTCCGCCGGCGTGTAGCCGTCCCCGAGGATCACGAGGTTGAAGCGCTTGGCGGGGTCACCGGTCACCTGGACCGGGACCACTGTCGCGTCCGCGGGGTCGGCCGCCCGCGCGGGGGCCGCAGCCAGGGACAGGACGGTCACGACCGCCGCCCCGATCGCCGTCGTCCTACCCGTCCACATGCGCAGACCTCCTCGCGGCGGCGCACGCGGCAGGCGGGGGGCCGCCCGGGGGGACGCTGCGCCCGGCACATCCCGCTGATCAAGGGGGACGTTTCCGGATTATCACCTGAAGATCCGGATTTGTCGCTACCGCTTCCCGCGCTGTCCGTCCGCCAGGCCCCGCGTGACCCGCGCGCCGCCCGCGCGCCGCCCGCGCGCCGCCCGCGCGCCGCTGCACCGCCGCCGACAGGACGGGCGCGAACCCGCCGATCCTGGCCCCGAGACGCAGCCCGAGCGGCGCCACGTCGATCTCGGCGACGTTCCGCTCGATGGCCCGGACGGTCGCCCGCGCCACGTCCTCCGGAGACCGGGTGCCGACGCCGCGCGGCAGCGTAACGCCGGTTTCGGCGAACATGCCCGCGTCCCGGATGAACCCCGGGAAGATCGTCGACACGCCGACGCCGTGCGGCCGCAGGTCCTCGCGCAGCGCCAGAGCGAACCCCCGCATGCCGAACTTCGTCGCGTTGTACAGGGACGCGTTTCCTGACGCCGCCTTTCCCGACAGCGACGAGACGAACACCAACTGCCGACGGCCACGATCGGCCATCCGCGCGCTCGCGAGCTTCGCCATCACGATCGGCGCGCGCAGGTTCACGTCCAGCGCCCGGTCGATCTCGGTGATCGAATAGTCGGCCAGCAGCCCGGACGCCGGCAGCGCCGCGTTCGCGACCAGCACGTCCACCCGGCCCGCCTCGTCCAGGAGGCGCTCGGCCGCCGCACGGTCCGCCAGGCCGGCGGCGATGGCCCGGGTGCCGCCGCCGAGCCGCTCGGCCAGCGGTTCCAGGACGTCCACCCGCCGGCCCGTCAGGACGAGCCGCGCGCCGCCCCCCGCCAGCGCCGCCGCGAGCGCCCGCCCGATCCCGCCGCTCGCGCCGGTCAGAAGGACGTTCGCCCCGCGCAGATCCATCCCGCGATGGTGCCGCATACGTGAACACTCTTCATCATTGGCCGCGGTGGGCTCACATCCCGATCCGCCACAGCAGCAAGATCACCGACGACAGCACCAGCCCGGCCGACCCGATGACCACCTCGCCCAACGCGATCATCGCCGCGCATCCCGTCGCGGTCACCCCGGCCGCGAGCACCAGCCCACGGGCCCCGGACGGCTCCTCGTCCGGCGCGCCCGAATCGAACTCGCGTTCCCAGCGGCGGAAGTCGTCCTCAGCCATCGGCTCTCCCGAGGGTCGTCACCCCGGATTATGCGGCGGTCCGGGCGGCCCGGCGAGATGGCGCGGGGGTGAGGGCATCCGCACCAGAATTTGGACGCCGGGTCCGATACCGGTGAGGGGGTGCTGATCGCCCGGGAACGGTTGCTAGGCTGCGGAGAGCCTGGGGGAAGCAGTCGCTGATGTGAGGTCCCCCGGGGTTTGACTGAATAGTCGAGGTGAAGGGGTCCCACCGTGAAGAAACTGCTCATTCTGGCCGTCGTGGCTCTCGGTGGCTTCGCTGTCTGGCGCCGGCTGCAGCAGGACCGTGCCGAGCTGGACCTGTGGACCGAGGCCACGTCGTCCGACAACTGAGCATTTTTCATCCCGCCCGTCCGCGGAGGCATGGCCGGCGCGGGCCGGGATGAGAAGTGTTCACCCGACGCAGGCGATAAGGTCCCCGGCGTGAACGAAGCAGCCCCGATCACCGTCGCCTGCCTCGATCTCGCCGGGACCACTGTCGCGGACGGCGACACCGTCCGGACCGCCTTCGCCGAGGCGATCGCCACCCTGGGGATCGTCTCCGGCACGGCGGCGTACGGCCGTGCCCTGGCACGGTTCCACGACTCGCGCGGCGGCTCGAAGATCGCCATCTTCCGCTCCCTCTTCGACGAGGACCGCGCCCAGGCGGCGAACCTGGCGTTCGAACGCTCCTACGACGACCTCGTCGACCGCCACGGACTGAAACCCGTCCCCGGCGCCGACGACGCCCTCCTGCGCATCCGCGCCGCCGGGATCCGCGTCTGCCTCCTCACCGGCTTCGGCCGCAGCACGCAGGCCCGCATCATCGACACCCTCGGCTGGTGGGACCGCGTCGACCTGACCCTCTGCCCGGCGGACGTCCCCCGCGGCCGCCCATGGCCCGACCTCGTCCTCACCGCCGCCCTCCGCCTCGGCGCGGACGACGTCCGCCACATCGCCGTCTGCGGCGACACCGCCAACGACATGCTCACCGGGCACCGCTCGGGCGCGTCCATCGTCGCGGGCGTCCTCACCGGCGCCCACGACCGCGACCGCCTCCTCACCGCCGGCGCCACCCACATCCTCCCCAGCATCGCCGCCCTCCCCACGCTCATCCTC
>NZ_SMKT01000285.1 GCF_004348735.1 Actinomadura sp. KC06 | reverse complement strand
GCCCCCGCCCGACCGCAGCCCCCATTGCCGCCACGACCAGCCACGACCATGCACGCCCTAACGCACCGCCAGACGACCCGGGACGGCCGCCCCTGATCGAGCCGTCCGACATGACCCTCCTGCGCGGGGACCCGCGGGCGGCGGCCGACGCGATCCGCCTGTCCCGCCGCACGATCGGAAGGTCGCCCCTGATCGAAGCGTCCGACCTGACCCTCATGCGCGAGGACCTGCAGGCGGCGGGCGACGCGATCCAGCCGTCCCGCCGCACACTCGGCACGATCAAGGGCAACCTGTTCTGAGCGTTCGCCTATAACGTGATGGCCCTTCCGCTGGCGGCGGCAGGGCTGCTGGTCCCGACGATCGCGGGCGGCGCGAGCGGCGGCCCGTGCGGCCATCCAGAAGTGCTTGCGTATGGCGCCCTGGGTGAGCCAGGGCGCCGGTTCTGCGGCGGGCCCTGGCTCTACCTGGGCTTTGCGGCGGGTTAGCTGAGGCTTCTGACCAGGCGCTTCTGGCGGACGCTTGTCAGGAGCTCTCCCCTGGCGTCGGGCTCTCCGCTCGTGTCGGGCCCTTCGCTGGGACGTACGGGTTGGGTGAAGGGCGCGGGTGCGGTGCCGCGGGCGGCGATCCGCGCCGACGTGATCGTGAGGTCGAAGTGGGCCCACACCATGGCGGCGCCGGTCAGGCGGCGGGCCGTGGCGCGGATGAGATGGACGTCCGGTGCGGCGGGGACGATCAGCAGGACGGGCACGCCGCGGTCCAGGTCGGCCGCGGTGGGGCTGTCCGGCCAGATCGCCACGTGCAGCAGCCGGCCGTCGATCACGCGCAGTTCTCCGATGTCGGGAACGCAGACCCGGGGCGGGCCGTCCGCGGTGTAGGTGATCATGATGACCGGACGCTGCCGCGCCTGGGAGTTCTTGATGGCGTTGAGGGAGGTCGCGAGGACGTCGGGCGATGCTGTCATGGGCAGGGCCGCCTTACGTCGAAGGTCCGGCCGACCCCGGGGTGTCCGGGCTCGGCCGCTGAGGGCGTTGATCGATCGAATATATGTTCGATCCTAGCCCATGACGCAGCCCGCCGTGCCGGTTATTCCGATTCGTGCAGCTGGTCGGAGGTGGGGTATTCGACCAGGGCCAGCACCCGGCTGGACATGAAGCGGGCCGTACGGACGGCGGTGCCCGTGCGGGTGACCTCGCTGACCTCCACAACTCCGCGGCGGGTCGCTATCTCCACGCGGCGGCCCGCCCGGCTCGCCACGACCTCGTACGTCCGCGTTCCCTCGCCACCGGCATCGATGACGATCTCGACCCTGTCGCCCTTCATCCGTGCGAACCTCCGGTAGTCGAACGTATATTCGACTTATACCCGGAAGGTCGGGATGCCAACCCTGCGCGCCGGCGAGAACGCGCTGGTCAGGCCAGGAGATTGACGATCGCCGCGAGGCCGACGACCACGATGACGCCGCGCAGCACCAGCGGCGGGATGCGGCGTCCGACGCGGGCCCCGATCAGCCCGCCGAGGGTGGCGCCGGACGCGATCAGCAGCACCGCCCACCAGTTCACCTCGGTGTCGGAGAACATCCACATGAGCGTGAACACCACCGCGGCGGAGCCGTTCACGATCGCCGACAGGACGTTCTTGGCCGCGTTCACGCGCTGCAGGTCCTCGTCCAGCATGATGCCGAGGAGCGCGATGAGGATGACACCCTGCGCGGCACCGAAGTACCCCCCGTACATGCCCGCGAGCAGGACGGCGACCCACAGCGCCGGACCGCCGTGCGGACGGTGCTCGCCCTCGCGGCGGCGCAGCACCCACTTCTGCAGGCGCGGCTGCACCACCACCAGGACCACCGCGACCGCGATCAGCGCGATGACGATGACGTCGAACGCCTCGGCGGGAAGGCTGAGGAGGAGGAGCGCACCGGCGACGGCGCCGACGAGCGAGCCGACGCCGAGCCGCAGCAGCCGGTCGCGCTGCCCCTTCAACTCCGCGCGGTAGCCGTACGCGCCGGTCGCGCTGCCCGGGACGAGCCCGATGTTGTTGGACACGTTCGCCACCACGGGCGGGTAACCGAGCGCCACCATCGTCGGGAAGGTGATCAGCGAGCCGGAACCCACGACCGTGTTGATGCCGCCGGCGGCGACCCCGGCCGCGAACACCGCGACCGCGTCCAGCAGGTTCAAGTCGGTTCCACCCCGGCGTTAAGAGTTCACTACGGCGCACACATCGTAGGGACACCGCCGTCCACCACCGGTAACTGGGGGTGCTTCTGGGACGAACCACCCCGTTTCAACGACCAGACCACCCGCCCGCAGACCACCCGCCTTGGCGGGAAGGCAACTCGCCCCGGCGGCCAGGCAACACGCCCACACGCCCCGGCGGCCCAGGCAACTTGCCCCGGCGGGCAGGCCACCCGCCTTGGCAGGCAGGGGTCAACGGGTGGAGCGGGCGTACCAGCGGCCGTCCTGGCGGTCGATGGCGAGTGGCAGGCCGAAGGTGCTCGACAGATGCTCCGTGGTGAAGACCTCGTCCACCTTGCCCTGCGCGACGACCTCGCCACCGCGCAGCAGCAGCGCGTGCGTGAAGCCCTCAGGGACTTCCTCCACGTGGTGCGTGACCATCGCCATCGTGGGCGCGCCGGGGTCGTCGGCCAGGGCGGCGAGGCGGGCGACGAGGTCCTCGCGACCGCCGAGGTCGAGGCCGGCGGCGGGCTCGTCCAGCAGGAGCAGCTCGGGGTCGGGCATCAGCGCGCGGGCGATCTGGACGCGCTTGCGCTCGCCCTCGGACAGCGTGCTGAACGTCCGCCGGATCAGGTCGGAGCAGCCGAGCGCGTCCAGCAGCGCGACGGCGCGGCTCACGTCGGTCGAGTCGTACTCCTCCCGCCAGCGTCCGATGATCGCGTACGACGCGGTCAGCACCAGGTCGATGACCTTCTCCTCGGACGGGACCTTCTCCGCGAGGGACGAGCTCGCCAGGCCGATCCGGGGACGCAGCTCGAACACGTCCGTCCGGCCGAGCTCCTCGTCCAGGATCGCGGCCGTTCCTTCGGACGGATGCATCATCGCGGCGGCGATCTGGAGCAGGGTCGTCTTCCCGGCGCCGTTCGGGCCGACGATGACCCACCGGTCGCCTTCGTTCACCGTCCACGTGACATCGCGCAGCAGGGTCGACCCGCCGCGCCTGACCCCGACTCCGCGGAGCTGAAGTACCTCGCCGGCCATCGCGCGCCTTCGTCCCCAATCCCGGTGGTCCCTGATCCTCAGGAAAGAACCTATGCGATACCGGCGCGAGCGTGGCCCCCGGGTTTCCCGCCCGGTGCTGCGGCACCGTCGGTCGGAGCGCTTATGGTGGTTCGCATGCCGATCAGGGAGTATTGGGAACGGCGATGAGCAAGGACGCAGCGACAGCGCTGGTCGCCTGGGGCAATGCCTGGCTGACCGGACACGTCGGCCTGGACGAGGCGGTCGACGCGGTCGAGAAGAGCGCGGGCCCGCAGATCCTGGGCGGCGAGCCCGCGGAGGTGACGCTGCGCCGCGGCCTCGGCGACCTGCGCGTCGGCGGGATGGCGGCGCTGCGGCTCGCCCTGCCCGCGCCCGGCGACCCCCTCGGGCTGAGCGGCCCGCCCGGCCTGAACCGCGCGGCGATCGACGCGGGCGCGGCAGTCGTCGCAGTGCTGGGCGAGCGCGCGATCGGGCTCGTCCCGTCCGAGGACAGGCGCGGGTCGTCGTACGTCGGCGTCCGCTGGACGACCCATGACGCGTCCGCCGGCGCGCCCGACGTCCCGTCCCTCGCGGACGCCGACCGGCAGCTCACCCTCGCGATGCGGGACGCCACCGAGGCCCTCCTGACCGTCGACGACCTGGCCGGGGCCCCGCCCGAGATCGCCGACGCGCTCGACACGCTGCGCGACCCGGACCGCGGCGACCATCCGCTCGCCCCCGGCTACCCGCCCCGCGCACACCGCGTCGCCGCGCTCGCGGGACGGCTGTCGCTCGTCGTCGACCTGGCCCGGCAGATGGATGACCGTGGCCTCAGCGCCGACCAGATGAGGCGTCGAGGTGAGGCCCTGCGGCTGCTGGACGGCGCCGTCCGGCGCGCGCTCGTCGCCGCGTGCAACAGCGCGTTCGACCCCGTCCCGTAAAGGTCGTCGCATGGCAAACGGGGCGCCCCGGAAGGGACGCCCCGCTCAGGTCGTGCAGGGGGATGGAACCCCGACTCGCGGGCCGACGATCAGTTGCGGACCACGATGGTGTTGCAGACCTTGTCGGCGAAGGTCTGCTTGCGGTCGTCCCACAGCGGCCAGAGGAAGCCGACGTAGCACAGGGCGCCGTCCAGGGCGTGGGCGATCTTGCGGAGGAACGCCATGCCGAACCCGATCGGCTGGCCGGTCTGGGCACTGACCAGGCGGATTCCCATCTGCCTCTTGCCGATGGACTGGCCGGTCGTGCCCTCCTGGTAGACGATCCACAGGAAGGCGCCGACGTAGATGGCGAACCCGATCAAGTAGAACAGCAGCGCGATCACGGCTGCGCCGCCACTGCCCGAGCCGGCCAGGAGCAAGGCGATGAAGTACAGCACACCGGCCGGCGCGCCGATGATCAGGATGTCGATGAAGTAGCCGCCCGCACGCGAGCCCCACTCGGCCAGCTGGCCACCCGAGCCGCCGTAGTGGTGGTGGTGCACCTCCTGGTAGCCGGCCTGCGCCGGCGGGGCCGACGGCTGGCCGTAACCGGGCTGGGCGGCGGGAGGCTGCTGGCCGTACCCGGGCTGGGCCGGGGGCTGGCCGTAACCCGGCTGCGCGGGCTGCTGGCCATAGCCGGGCTGCGCCGGGGGCTGGCCGTACCCGGGCTGGGCCGGCTGACCGTAGCCGGGCTGGGCTGGGGGCTGCTGGCCGTACCCGGGCTGTTGCTGCCCGTAGCCCGGCTGCTGACCGTAGGGGTCGTAGGGGTTACCCACACTTGCTCCTTATTGATTGACCCTGTGGTTGTGTGACGCCCGCCGGACCCGGTGGGCTCCGCAAGTCTGACCGAGGACCGACCGCGGCTCAAACCCGCAGAACACCGAACCGGACGAGCTGCCACAGCTCCGACCCCACGAGGGCGGTGCCGAGCATCCAGGCACGGGTCTTCGGCTGGAGTGCCCACCACCGTCCTCCCGGTCCCAAGGGTGCGAGCGCCACGGCGATCGCGCCGGTGAGCGCCACCGGATTCGCCAGCGCGGCCTGGGCCGGACGGCCCCCGCCGAGCTCGATGAACACGGTGGTGCTCCCGCACATGGGGCACGGGATTCCGGTGAGCGCCCGTAGGGGACAGAGCACGCCGGGGTCGTTGACACGGTGGATCCATGACGCGCCGACGGCCGCGATGGCCATCGCCGCAACACGCAGCACCACACCCAGGGGTCCGTGCCGCGCTGCGGTGAGGGTCCGGCTGACGATCCCCCCGAGCACACCTTCCGGTGCACTGGTGGCCGCCGCCCCGGGCGCTCCCCCCAACGAATCCTCCGCCTCGATGACATACAGGTGAGTGACCCGTATACCGGGTGCACCCTGAGGCGGGTCAAGCCCTGGCAACGATCTGCGATCGGACCGTTACCCAGTGCTCAGCGACACCGCCCCAGGGGCAAGAGTAGGACAAACCGCCAGCTACATGGGCACTCTTTCGCCCGATGAGTCCAACGAATCGGACGAAAACATGACACCCACCACCGTCTACCGACGCCGCCCCAAACATGCCGACGACCCCGGCGAACCCGAACGAAAAGGTGGCGAAGAACACGTCCCACCACCCTCCCGGAACAACCCAAGCGCCCCCTCAAACGCAGCCGAACGGCCAACCAAAGCCACCCCCGCCACAGCCACAAACAAGCGCAGACAACGCGCCCCGCCAATGCCACACCGGCCGAGACGCGCACTGAAGCCAAGCCGCAGCGAAGCGAAGGCACAAGAAGGCGAATCCCAGCCCACAGCAGGCACCCAGAGCTGAGGACGCGGAGCCCCACACGCGCGGAGACCAAAGACCCGGAGGGCTGGGGCGGACGCCCAGAGAGCGAGAGCACAGAGCGGACGCGCGGAAAGCAGGAGCGAAGAGCGGGCCGGAAGCGCGAAGAGCCAGAGGGGAGAGCAGGAGCGGAGGCTTGGCGGCGCGGAGAGTGGAGGCGCGGAGGGCGGAGCGGTGGTCATGCGGCGGGGACGGGCGCGGTGAGACGGGGGCACGGCGCGGCGAAGGGTGCGGGGAGGCCTGGAAGGTGGGCGCGGGGAAGTGGAGGCGCGAGGAAGTTTGGGGTGGGGTCGGTGGC
>NZ_SMKT01000284.1 GCF_004348735.1 Actinomadura sp. KC06 | reverse complement strand
CCAACGCGCTACGGCAACGCGTCACAGACGGCACCTACGCCCCCGGCACACGCCTACCGGGCGAGGCCGCGCTCTGCGCCGAGTTCGGCGTAGCCCGCAACACCGTGCGGCGGGCCCTGTCCACCCTGCAATCCGAAGGACGCATCACCGCCCGAACCGGTGTCGGCCGATTCGTCCCAGACTCTGCCACCCAACCACGCACCCGCTCGGAGGACATCACGGCGAACCTGCGCCATCAGATCGAGACTGGACATTTCCAACCGGGCGACGCGCTACCCAGCGAAGCCCAGCTCGCTCGCCGGTTCGGCGTCTCCCGGTTCACAGCCCGGACGGCTCTCATCGCACTCGAAACGGCCGGACTCGTCACCTGCGTCCATGGCAAGGGACGATACGTCCGGCAAGACGTCCCCAGATGATCCGTACACGCCCGTGGACGTCCGCATCTGCCCTCGTAGCGTCGACCTCATGAAGAACACCGCAGCTTGGGCGCGCGACCTCGCACGCGAACACCTTGAGACTCCGCTTCCCCGTCGCTGGGCCCACACCCAGGGCGTGGCCCGCCAAGCCCGCACCCTCGTCCCCATCCTCGGCGACCAAGCAGACCTTCTAGAAGCCGCCGCTTGGCTCCACGACATCGGCTATGCCCCTGACCTCATTGAGACCGGCTTCCACCCTCTTGACGGTGCCCGCTACTTGCGTGACGTTGCTCAAGCCAACGATGTGCTCTGCCGTCTGGTCGCTAATCATTCCTGCGCCATAGTCGAAGCGGCAGAACGCGGATTCGCCAACGAGTTGTCCCATGAATTTTCGCCAGTCAGCACCTCTCTAAGCCATGCCCTCACCTACTGCGATATGACGACTACGCCAGACGGAGAACATGTAGCGATCACTGAGCGGCTCGCCGAAATTCGTCGACGTTATGGCCCCGCTCACCTCGTCACACGCTTCACGCATCTGGCGGAGCCGGATCTAATGGATGCCGTGCGAGATGTGCGAAGGAAGACTGAACTCCACGAATTGATCACATAGATCGCACCCGATCACGTGCTCGCTACGTTCGGCGAGCGTTTCCTTTAGAGGATGACCGGCGTGGCGCGCTTCTCTAGGTAGTGTCCGATGCGTAGTCGCATCGAGCGGTCCATGCGCAGCGACTCAATATCGTGCGGCGCGATCCAATGAACCTCGCGTGACTCGTTGCTAGGTGTGGGTCTTCCGCCAAGGAGACGACCGGTTAGCAGGATTGAGAATTCCTGACGCACTTCATCGTTGCTCGTGTAGTGAATAACGTGCTTTGGGTCGGAATAGATGCCTACTATTCCGGTTATTTCGCAGTCAATTCCTGTCTCTTCGCTGGTCTCTCGGATCGCTGCTTGCGCCACCGACTCACCTAGGTCGATCGCGCCGCCGGGTACGGCCCAGTTGTCGTTATCCGTGCGGCGGATAAGTAGGATCTCGCCTTGGTCGTTGGTGACCACTACGTTGACCGATGGGACCAGACTGTTTGCCGCTGGCGCCTTGGGGTCGTCGTAGTAGTCGATCCTGCGGGCCATGTGTTAGTCCCCCGCTTGTAGTGGCTTAGCGCCTTCCCAAACACGTTCAAAGCTCTGGAGATATGTGTTGACGATGTCTCCGCCGGCGACGCGGCGCAGGTGCCAGAACGGCGCGTTTGATGCCGGTACTCCGTAAACGTGCGTGTTGACGAAAAGCTGATCGTCCGCTCGGAAGATCGAGTTGTAGAGGACCGTGCTGTGAAGGCGGAACTCCACGCCCTCTATTGCCCGTAGCGACCGATAAAGGACGATCACGTTCCGGATTTTAGCCGCCATGGCTTCGTCAATGCCCTCGTCCGCGCCACGTTCGGCGACCTGTGGGGAGTCAGGGTCACCTAGGAGGACGCGCACACGTACGCCTGCGCGGGCCTTGTCGGCAAGGATGCTCAACGCGCCGTTGTCCTCGGCGAGGAAGAGCCCGCTATAGACCAGTACGCCGATCTCTTCCTCGGCTGTGGCGAAAAGTCGTCCCCATGCGTCCCTTGGGACCGCCCAGCGATGCGGATAGATCGTGATGACCTCGCTGCCGGATGCCGCTGTGACCTGATCCTCTGAGAGGGCATCAGGCCATAGGTATGACTCGTCCAAGCCAAGTTGCGAAGCTACTGCGTAACGGTGTCGTCGGTACGGCGTGCGGTCCTTGGTGATCCACCGTTCAACGGTCTTGGGATCGACCTCAATGGACTCTGCGAGAGCGGCAATCGTCAGACCTCGCTCAAGCAATGCTGCGCGCAAGCGTTCGTTTGCCATACACCCGACCTGATCGCAGGACGTCTTAGGACGCACCAACCCTATGAAGGACGTCATGAACACGTCCAGTCATGTAGTGATCTCGTCCCCCAGGTCAAGCGCACGCTCTTTCTCGTAAGACACCGACCGCCCGAACCGCCCCCGCCGGATACGGGCCTTACGAGAGGAGAGATCACACATGATCCTCGTCCTGGCTTCGATCCTCGCCGTCTTCCTCGCCGGCGCCATCTGCGGAAGCTTCGCCATGCTCGTCATCGGCATCCACGCCGAAGAGCGCCGGGTGGTGCAGGGGCGCGGCGAGACGTCCCCCAGTGGTACCGCCTCCCGGCGTCTGCTCAGCACGCAGACGTGCGACGACGCGCCGGACCACGTCCCGGCGGGGCGGTGAGTATGCGGCGAATGCCTCGCGTCATCACTGGCCACTCGTGTGCGTGTGGCGCGCGTGTCGAACCCGGTAACCGGCGGTGCCGCAAGTGCCGCGCCCGCGCCCGGTGGCTACGGCGGGGGCGCGGTTCGCGGTACCCGGACATGTGGCTGTGAGGGGGTGAGGCCGTGAACGTTTCGGTTCCCCTGGTGGTGATCCTCGGTGCCGTGGTGTGGGTCGCGTGGCGGTACATGGGGCTGCGTGGCTGGCACATCGCCGTGTGCCTGCTCTTCGGATTCTTCCTCGCCGCGACCAGCGCGGCACCGGAGATCCGCCGACTGGTGTCCGTACTCGTCCAGTCCGTCTCTCAGCCCTGACCGAAGGGAGGGATGCCCTGGTGCCTGATACACCGCCACGCGTCAAGGTCAACGTTCAGGAGGTCCGTACGCGCAACCTCGCCGCACGGGAGATCGTCTCCCACTTGGCCGCCGCGATGCCGTCCATCGAGGACCTGTGGATTCGCCTGAACAGCGCCCTCGTCGACGTCCCCGCACTCGTCTCCGAGATCACCCGGCTTGCCGCCGAGCTGGCCAGCGCACGGCGAGACCGCGCGAACCTGGTGGCCGCCGGACGTGCCACCCTCAACGCCGAACGCGACGCCGAACCGGATCCGCTCTACTACCTGCGAGACGAGCTGCGCGCGCAGGGACACCTCCCCCCGGACACCTGGGGGCGCGCATGAGTCGCACACGTCAGATGCGGCGACATGCGCGGAAGATGCGCCGCAATGGGCTTCAGCCAATGGTGATTATTGACCGCGACGTTCAGTTCCCGGACGTGGCCGCCGTGCTCGTCGCGCGCGCCCTGTGGCGCTATCGGTCCGAGCTGGCACCGGTCTACCTGGTGGCCTTGCTCGCCCTTGGGGGTGCGCTTCTGCACCTCACGCACGCGGAATGGTGGCCGTGGCTGGTGGGTGTCGCAACGGTGACCGCGTGGGCACTCGCCACGTTCGGCGAGCGGGTCGGCCTCGCTCTGCGAATCGAGCGGGCCTATGCCGCTACCGTTGCCGTTGGCGCCGGTGGGTGGTTGGCTGCCGCTACTGCGCTGGGCGTCACGTTCCGTCCGCTTCCCTTCGTACTCGCAGGAGTCGGATTCCTGTTCGCCGTTCCCTGGTGGGTGCATCGGAGAAGGCGCGCCAAGGTGCGCGTTGATCGGCAGATAGCCGCATGGCCGGAAATCGCGCAAGCGATCGGACTTGCAGGCTCAAGCGCGCAATCCGCAGTAGTGGACGTGTGGGGATGGCGTGCGCGGTTCGCCCTGGCGCGCGGCCAGACGATCCAGGACGTCATCGGGAAGATTCCTGCGATCGAGTCAGCGCTTGGGACCTTCCGGGGTGCTGTGCGCGTCGCTCCGACACGCGACGACAAAGCCAACAGGTTCGAACTCCGGGTACTCGACACCGACCCGCACGCCGATGCGATTCCGTGGCCTGGGCCGTCCGTCTCGTCCATTACCGAGCCGATCGACCTCGGCCCGTTCGAGGACGCTACCGGCGCGCGCGTCCTGCTGCTGCGACGTCACGGGCTCTTCGGAGGCGTGGCCGGTTCGGGCAAGAGCGGCGGAATCAATGTCCTCATGGGGAACCTCAGCGCGTGCCGTGACGTCGTGGTATGGGCTATCGACCTCAAACGCGGCATGGAACTCCAGCCATGGGCATCGTGCATCGATCGACTCGCCACCACACCGGAGCAAGCCCGCGCCATGCTGCGCGACGCCGTCACCGTTCTTGAGGCGCGCGCCGAATGGCTCACCACGAACGGACGGCGAGTCTGGGAGCCGACACCGGAACTCCCCGCGCTCGTCATCATTGTGGACGAGTACGCCGAACTCGCCGACGATGTGCCGAATGCTGCAGGCGATACGGACTCAATCGCGCGGCGAGGGCGCGCCGTGGCCGTGACGCTCATCGCTGCCACTCAGCGGCCCACACAGAAAGCGATGGGGAAGGGTGCCGTCCGGTCACAGATGGACGTACGCGTGTGCTTCCGCGTCCGGGAACGCCGGGACGTCGATCTCATCCTTGGGCAAGGGATGCTCAACGCCGGATGGCACGCACACACCCTCAACGCACCCGGCAAGTTCCTTCTCTCCGCACCCGAACACGACACACCCCGACGAGGCCGCGCATATCTGCTCACCGATGCCACCGTGGCGCAGACAGCAGAGCGGCACGCTAGTGCCCGGCCTGCCCTGGACGAGGTCTCTCTTCGTGCGCTGGACGAGGCGCGCATGACGTCCGTCTCCGAGCCGTCCAGCCCTCTGCCCCCGTCTGGCGACGACACGGCCGACACCGTTCTGAGAGAGGCCCTGGACGGCGCGCCGGACGAGGGGCTTCCGATCGCTCACCTTCTGATGATCACGCAGATGAGCCGCCCCACGCTCTACCGACGCCTCGCCGAACTCGTGACGGCCGGCCGTGCCGTCCAAGTCACGCGTGGCCGCTACAAGGCGGCCGATCACGTCCGGTAGTCGTCTCAACGTCTCGTCTCACACGCGCGCCTGCACGTATGGGCGAGAGAGACGTTCGTGAGACGAGACAGAGACGAGCACTCCCCGTAACCAAGGAGATGATCACCAACCCACACCACAGGACCCGGGATGACGCCCGGGCGAGAGGAGGTGGTGCCCGTGCAGGCGTACACCGTCGAGCAAGTAGCCGAGATCCTCAACATCGGACGCGACAAGGTCTACTTCCTGATCCGCACCGGCCAACTCCGCAGCATCAAGATCGGCAAGCTGCGCCGCATCACCGACCGGCACCTCGCCGAGTTCGTCACCTCCCTCGAAGAGCCCGCCCTCGAAGAGACGCACTGACCCCACCTGCCGGGAGGTCCGTCCGGCCACTCGTCCAGACGGACCTTCCAACCTAGGGACGTCTTGGGACGTCTTGAGTTAAGGTCGGTGGTGACCTCGATCGATACGAGGAGGGATCCGTTGACAAAGATCCTGGTCGGCACGTACGAGGGGTCGATCTACGAGGAGGGCGATGGGTACACCGGCGCGCTTTCACTCGGGTTCGGCCCGGACGGCAAGCGCAAGCGACTCAAGAGGAAGGGACGTACTAAGGCAGAGGTCAAGAGCAAGCTCAAGGAAGCCGTCGAAGAGCTAGACAAGGGGGTCAAGACTGACCGCAACTACTACGTGCGGGACGCGGTAGAGGACTGGCTCGCCGCGTTCGCCAAGACCGGCAAGTCATCGAATACCAACGAGGTCTACCGATCGCTCGCCGATCACCAGCTCATACCGTTCATCGGACGGACGCGCCTCAAGAAGCTCACGGCGGACGACGTCGAGACGTGGCTCAACGGCAGGGCGGAACGCCTCACCTCGTCCTCGCTCGGCATCGTGCACAGCATCCTGAAGCGCTCGATCCGCAGGGCAGCCCGCCACGACCGCATCGGCCGAAACGTTGCCGAACTGGTCAACACACCGGACGGCAAGCCCTGCGCTTCCCCTCGTAGCGTGGAGACCTGAACCAGAGAGATGGTTGGGTCGTGGGAGACAAGAGACGCCGGTTCGATCCGGAGTTCCGTGAAGGAGCGGTGCGGATCGTCAAGGAGACCGGCAAGCCCGTCGCGCAGGT
>NZ_SMKT01000283.1 GCF_004348735.1 Actinomadura sp. KC06 | reverse complement strand
GGACACCCCCGGCTGGGCCCCACTCGACCCGCCGGTCCAGGACTTCACCCAGGAAGGTCCGCCGGCTCCTTCCTTCGGACCGCCCTCCGGCCCCGAGCCGCCGTCCGCCCCCGTCCCGGCGCGGACGGACCGGCTCGCGATCGCCGCCCTGGTCACGGGACTGTGCGGGCTGGTCCTGTTCGCGATCGGCTTCGCCATCGCCGCACTCGTCCGGACCGGCCGCCGGGCGCACGGGCGCCCCGCTGACAAGGGCAGGGGCCTCGCCATCGGCGAGGTCACGCTTCCGGCCGCCCCCTTTCCTACCGCATGCCGCTCCACCTCGTGGACCCCACCGCCGCGACGCCGACCAGGGAGAGCTGGAATGGGGGATATCGGAAAGTGTTCTGCCTGGTCACCGGCAAGAATGGGCCGCTTAAGCGGTCGGTGGTGCCGCATTGATCACCACCATGGCGCGGCCGCTCCCACATTGGCGAAAGGTATTGGGAATGGTTTATCTGTCGGCTGATTTGAACGGGGTACCGCTGTGAGCACACCGCCGCCCTCTCCCCCCGGCCCCGCCCCTGACCCGAAGGACTCCGCGCCTGCCGGAGCCGAGCAGCCCGCTTGGGCGCCGCCCGGTGTTTCCGGCGTGCCGGGCGCTTCCGGACCCGACCCCGGCATGCCAGGGCCTTGGCCGGGTCCGGGGCCGGGGCGGGACGTCCCGTTCTACGCCGGCGGGCCCCCGCAGCCGGAACCGCGGCTCGTGCCTCGGACGAACCGGCTGGCGATCGTCGCGCTCGTCACCGGGCTGTGTGGCCTGATCCTGCTGGCGGTCGGCTTCGCGATCGCCGCGCTCGTGCAGGCCGGACGGCGCGGGGAGCGGGGCAAGGGCCTGGCCATCGGCGCGCTGGTCGCGTCCGGCACCTGGGTCGTGGTGGCGGCGGTCGCCCTCGCCGTGGTGGCGGGTTCGCTGGTCACCGCCGACCGGGACGAGTCGGGACGGGTCACCGGCAAGGACAAGATGCTGCCCGCGGCACTGCGGGTCGGCGACTGCTTCACCGGTTTCCAGGTCGAGTCGATGACGTCGCCCGTCACGGCACTGCCCTGCGCGGAGCCGCACCAGGGCGAGGTCGTCGCCCAGGTACGGCTGCCGGCCGGCGAATTTCCGGGTAACAGGAAGGTTCACGAACAGGCGACCGATGCCTGCTTCATCAAGACGATCCGCTTTCTGAAGAGCCGGCATGCCCAGCACCTGGAGCCTTACCTCATCTTGCCGGCAAAGGCGAACTGGGACTCCGGCGACCGCAAAGTGCTCTGCCTTCTCACCTATAACGGGCCCGACACCATCACCGCGCCGATCGCGGCGACCCTGGACCCGAAGCTGAAGTACTGGACCGAACTCTCCTACGGCGACTGCTTCGGGAAATGGGACGCGGACGTCCCGGCGCAGCGCGTCCTGTCCTGCAGCGAGTCGCACTGGAGCCAGGTGTACGCGGTCTACAAGCTGAAGGCGGGTCCGTATCCGGGAGAGAAGGGGATGGAGCGGAAGGCGGAAACGGGCTGCAAGAAGCAGATGAACAAGGCTTTCGGCCGGCACCCGCAGCCCGAGTACTACTCGTTCTTCTACGCGCAGAAATTCGAGTGGGAGGGCGGGATCCGCACCATCGTCTGCTTCGGCATGAGCGAGGACCGTCCGCTGAAGAAGACGATGCTGCCGCGCTGACCCGCGGCGGGCCCCGGCGGAATCCGGGGCCCGCCGGTCCGGGTCAGACGACCGCGCCCGAGTCGTGCGTGGTGCGGCGGGGCGGGCGGGACTTGGTCTTGCGCTGCGGCGGCGGGGCCTTCGCGAAGCGCTCCAGGACGACCGCGATCGGCGTCGCGGTGAACACGCTGGAGTACGTCCCGACGATGATCCCGATCAGGAGCGCGATGGCGAAGTCGGTCAGCGAGTCGCCGCCGAGGACCGCCAGGGCGGACAGGATGAACAGCGCGCCCATCCCGGTGTTGATCGTCCGCGGGACGGTCTGCAGGACGCCCCGGTTCGCGATCGCGGCGAACCGTCCCTTCGGATTCTCGCCCCACATCTCCCGGACGCGGTCGAACACGACGACGGAGTCGTTGACCGAGTATCCGATGATGGTGAGCAGCGCGGCGAGGAAGACCCCGTCGATCGGTTTGCCGAGCCAGGCGAAGATGCCGGTGACGATCGTGATGTCGTGGAACATGGCGATGACGGACCCGGCCGCGAACGTCCAGCGGAACCTGATCGTCAGGTAGGCGAGCTGCACCAGCAGCGCGACCGCGAGGGCGATGAGGGCCTTCTTCCGCAGCTCGTCGCCCAGGCTCGGGCCGATCAGCTCGTCGCGCTGCTTGGTGGCGCCGCCGCCCTTCTCCGCCAGGGCGTCGTGGACGCGCTTCTCCTCCTCGTTGGTGAGATCGACCGTCCGGACGGAGATGTCGTCCTTCCCGGACGTCTGGACGACGGCGCGCGGGAACCCGGCGTCGGCGACGGCGGAGCGCGCGACGTCGATGTCGAGGGGACGGTTCGTGGAGTACTCGACCAGCCGTCCGCCGGTGAACTCCACGCCGAAGTTGAGGCCGCGGACGAAGATCCCGGTCACGGCGATGACGACGGCGAGCGCGGAGATCCCGAGCCAGAGGCGGCTGCGTTTCATCAGGTCGGGGCCGCTCTCCTCCAGCCACCGCCGGAGCCGTCCGGCGCCGCTGAGGCCGCCCGCCCGGCCCTTGCTGAGCCGGGGCATCCGCGCCGCGGCGGCGTCGGTGAGGACGCGGCTCAGCAGCATCGCCGAGACGAGGGAGGCGAGGACGCCGATGGTCAGCGTGACGCCGAACCCCTTCACCGGGCCGGAGGCGAGGAAGAACAGCAGGGCCCCGGCGAGCAGCGTGGTGACGGCGGAGTCCGCGATCGCCGACCACGCCTTGTTGAACCCGGTGGCCAGGGCCGTCCGCGCGCTGCGCCCCGGGGTGGCGGACATCTCCTCTCTGGCGCGTTCGAAGGCCAGGACGTTGGCGTCGATGGCCATGCCGATGGCGAGGACGAAACCGGCCAGGCCGGGCAGGGTCAGGGTCGCGCCGACGGCGACGAGCGCGGCGTAGGAGATCAGCGCGTATCCGGTCAGCGCGACGGTGGCGAGGAAGCCGACGAGCCGGTAGACGGCCACGATGAACAGGCCGGTCAGGATGATGCCGATGACCGCGGCGCGGGCGCTGGCGTCGATCGCCTCGTCGCCGAGCGTCGGCCCGACCACCCGCTGCTCGATGATCTTCACGGGGACCGGCAGCGAGCCGCCCTCGATCAGGGCGGCGAGGTCCTTGGCCTCCCCGGCGCTGAAGTCGCCGGTGATCTGCGTCGATCCGCCGGTGATGCCGACGCCGCAGGACACGCTCTCGGTGACGCCCGGGGACGAGATCACCTTGCCGTCCAGGATGATCGCGATCCGCCGCTCGTCACCGGCCGCGCACGCGGCCTTGGCGGTCAGCTGCTCCCAGGTCTTCCCGCCGCCGCCCTTGAAGTCGACGTTGACGGCCCAGCCGCCGAGGTTCTGCGGATCGTAGGTCGCGCTGGCCGAGCCGATCCCGTCGCCGGTGAGCGCGGCGGGGCCGATCAGGATCTGCTGGCCGCTCTCGTCCGGGATCAGCTGCTGCCCCTGGCCGGCCTTGCCGGTGTTGGGCAGCACCGGATGGGCGGTGAGCTGCGCCGTCTTGCCGAGCGTGTCGGTCGCCCTGGACGGGTCCTGAACGTCGGGCAGCTCCACGATCAGCCGCCGCTCGCCGGACCGGGTGAGCGAGGACTCCGCGACGCCGAGCGCGTCGACGCGGCGCTGCAGCACCTCGCGGGCGCGGTCGGTGGACTCCCGGTCGGCCTTCACCGTCGGCGAGTCCTGGGTCTCGAGCACGATCTGGGTGCCGCCGCGCAGGTCGAGGCCGAGGCGGGCGGGTTTGGACCAGGCGAAGTAGAACGATGTGGCGAGCACGGCGAACGCCAGTACCGCCCGCACCATGTTGGCGCGAGTCAAAGGGAACCTCCACACGGGCTTCGGCGCCGGGCGGCTGCACGGCACCGCGGACGACTAGCTCAGATCCGTGGGGAGGTGGGGGGTGCGCGCCCGCGCGGGACACCGCTCGGCGCGACGTCCGGCGAGGCGTGGACGGCGAGGGCCCGGACGGCGCGTCCGGACGGCGGCCGGACCTCGACGCCGGACGCGGGCGGCACCGCGAACACCGGATGCACGACGAGCGGCGACTGCCCGGCATGGGCGAGATGCGCGTGCACCGCCTGCGCGTGGGGGCTCTGACGGTGCTTGCCGGCCGAGGACCTGGGCCGGGCGGGCGCGTGCTGCACCGTTCCGTTCCGGACGCCGGTGATCGTCCCGGTGGGGGACGTCCCGCCGTGCGCCCCGGCCCCGGCGGGCCCGACCACGATCCCGAGCAGGCCGAGCGCGACGACCAGGAGCCGGGCGACGGGACGGGCGGGCCGGTACAGGTCGCGCATCCTGCCCTCCCCTCGGGCTCCTCGATCGGACGGCGTCGTCGCCGGGATCCGTGGTGCGTCTTCCTCCGTCCACGATGCCGGGGACGGCGGCGGGCGGTCCAGCCAACCTAGCCCAGGTTCACCGGCCTGGAGACACCGTTCGCCCGGCGTTGACGAAACCCAGAGGGTGGACCTGCACAGATGCCCCGCAGACCGTCCACACAACGCAAGGCAACGCAACGGAGCGGGCCGCCCCATCGTGTGGGACGGCCCGCTCCGTGCTGCGCCGCTATCGAGGGCGTGGAGGCTGTCAGCAGCCCAGGAGCTGCGCGGCGAGGAAGGCTTCGACCTGGCCGATCGCGATGCGCTCCTGGCTCATCGAGTCGCGTTCGCGGACGGTGACCGCGTCGTCCTCCAGGGTGTCGAAGTCGACGGTGACGCAGAACGGCGTGCCGATCTCGTCCTGCCGGCGGTAGCGGCGGCCGATGGCCCCGGCGTCGTCGAACTCGACGTTCCAGTTCTTGCGGAGCCGCGCGGCGAGGTCGCGGGCCTTCGGGGACAGGTCGGCGTTGCGCGACAGCGGTAGCACCGCGGCCTTGACCGGGGCGAGCCGCCGGTCGAGCCGCATGACGGTGCGCTTCTCCATCTTGCCCTTGGCGTTGGGCGCCTCGTCCTCGGCGTAGGCGTCCATCATGAACGTGAGCGTGCACCGGTCGACGCCCGCCGCCGGCTCGATCACGTACGGGACGAACCGCTCGCCGGACTCCTGGTCGAAGAACGACAGGTCGGCCCCGGACGCCTTGGAGTGCGTCGTCAGGTCGAAGTCGGTGCGGTTGGCGACGCCCTCCAGCTCGCCCCATTCGCCGCCGATGAAGTCGAAGCGGTACTCCACGTCCACGGTCCGCTTGGAGTAGTGCGAGAGCTTCTCCGCCGGGTGCTCGTACAGCCGCAGGTTCTCTTTGCGGATGCCGAGGTCGACGTACCACTGCATGCGCTCGTCGATCCAGTACTGGTGCCATTCCTCGTCGCTGCCGGGCTTGACGAAGAATTCCATCTCCATTTGCTCGAACTCGCGGGTCCGGAAGATGAAGTTGCCGGGCGTGATCTCGTTGCGGAACGACTTGCCGATCTGCCCGATGCCGAACGGGACCTTGCGCCGCGAGGACTGCTGGACGTTCAGGTAGTTGATGAAGATGCCCTGCGCGGTCTCGGGACGCAGGTAGGCCAGGCCCGACTCGTCCTCGACGGGGCCGAGGTAGGTCTTGAGGAGGCCGTTGAACATCCGCGGCTCGGTGAAGGAGCCCTTGACGCCGCAGTTCGGGCAGCCGATGTCGGCGAGGCCGTTCGCGGGCGGGCGGCCGTGCTTCTCCTCGTAGCCCTCTTCGAGGTGGTCGGCGCGGAAGCGCTTGTGGCAGGACTGGCACTCGGTGAGCGGGTCGACGAACGCCTGGACGTGGCCGCTGGCCTCCCAGACCTCGCGCGCGAGGATGACGCACGAGTCCAGGCCGACGATGTCGTCGCGGCCCTGCACCATGGACTTCCACCATTGGCGCTTGACGTTGTTCTTCAGCTCGACGCCGAGCGGCCCGTAGTCCCAGGAGGCGCGGAGACCGCCGTAGATCTCGCTCGACGGGTAGACCAGGCCCCGCCGCTTGGCGAGGTTGACGATCGTTTCCAGCACATCGGAACGGCGTGCCATGAAATATTCTCCATCCGGCTGGCGGTCGGCGGGACAGTGAGTGCGCCCCGGTCCCGCCGTGGAAACGGCGGGTGGCGGCGATTGCGATCCCCGGTGATGACGCTCTGGCGGCCGGCCGCCGAAATGTGCGGTCTTCTCCGGCGCCTGCGAGCAATCCCAGCTTAGGGCACAGGTGAGTCTAGTAGACGCAGCGTGGTATGCGCGCGCCCATTAAGGCGCCCTGGCAGGCGAGCCTGGCCAGGCGGGTCTAGTGGG
>NZ_SMKT01000282.1 GCF_004348735.1 Actinomadura sp. KC06 | reverse complement strand
CCCAGACCCCCCGGCCCCCCACGCTGACGGGCCTGGCGCGCTAACCGACCCACCGCACCGACCGACCCGGCGCACGCGTCAGCCCGGCGCCCTAAGCGGCCGCCACACGGATCGGCCCGACCGAGCTGACCGGCCGGGCGCACAGATCGGCCCGGGCGCACCACCCGGCCCGGCGCACGGACCGGCCCGGGCGCACTAACCCGCCCAGCGCACTGACCGGCCCGGGCGCACTAACCCGCCCGGCGCACTGAGCGGCCGCCACACGGATCGGCCCGGCCGAGCTGACCGGCCCCGCGCACGGAGCGGCCCGGCGCACGGAGTGGCCCGGCCCACTGAGCGGTCCGGCGCACTGAGCGGGCACCGCGCTGAGGGGTGGCTGAGGTGTGTCAGGAGAGGCGGCGGGGCCCCAGCTCGGGGCGTGGTCCCAGTGGACGAGCCAGGCTCAGCGTCACGTCCCGGACGGTGACGCCCGACGCGTCCGCCATGACCGGGCTCAGCTCCAGCCGCGCCACCTCCGGCAGGTCGTAGCCGAGGCGGGACGCGCGCAGCAGCAGGTCCTCCAGGGCGGCCAGGTTCACGGGTTCCGCGCCGCGATGGCCGAGCAGCAGCGGCGCGGTGCGGATGGCGCGGATCATCTCGGCCGCGTCGACGTCCGCGAGCGGCGAGAGCCGGTAGGCGCGGTCGTCCAGCAGGGCCGCGGTCTCGTCGGCGATGCCGAACGAGACGACCGCGCCGAACGAGTGGTCCTCCCTGATCACGATCCGGGTCGGCACCCCGCCGCCACCCGCGCCCACGGCGACGTCGATGCCGTAGCAGGCCAGAAGCTCGACCGCCTGCTCGGACGAGACCTCCACCGGTCCGCCCTCGGCCCCGGCGACGTCGGCGGGAGGCAGCCAAGCGGCGACCAGCGCGCGAGCGCGGTCCCGGTCGACTCCGTCGAGCTCCGGCGTCCGCCCCGCCGGACGCTGCCGCCACTGCGCGTACCTGATCACGTACGCCAGCGCCCGGACGGCGTCCTCCGGCGACGGGTAGGAAGGCACCGAACCCTCCGCCGGCATCCCGTCCGGCCCGGTCACCCGCAGGTCGGCCGGCATGCCCTCCTTGCCCAGGTACGTCGCCACGATCGGCTTCTCGGCACGGGCCGCCAGCCGCATGATCTTCTCGGGGACGCGCACGTCGTACCCGCCGATCGTCGGGGGCGTGAACAGCGCCACCACGGCGTCGACCGTCTCGTCCGCCAGCGCCGAGGCGAGCGCCGCCTCGTAGTCGTCTGCGCCCGCCCGCGGGCCGAGGTCGATGCGAGGCCGGACGTCCAGGCCGAGGGCCACGGCCTCGTCCTGCGCCAGCAGGCCCAGCGAGTTCGAGTTGTCGATGATCGCGATGCGGTCGCCCGCCGGAAGCGGCTGGTAGGCCAGGACCTGCGCCACGTCGAACAGCTCCGACAGGTCCTCCACGCGGATCACGCCGGCCTGCTCGAACAGCGCGCTGACCGCGTGGTCGGGCAGCGTCAGCGCCCGCGCCGCGTGCCCGATCGGGACGCCCTGCGTGCTGCGGCCGCTCTTGACCGCCACGATCGGCTTGCGGCGGCCCAGCCTCCGGGCGAGCCGCGCGAACTTGCGCGGATTCCCCAGCGATTCCAGATACAGCAGGACGGCCTTCGTCGCCGGGTCTTCCTCCCAGTACTGCATCAAGTCGTTGCCCGACACGTCCGCCCGGTTGCCCGCGGAGACGAATGTGGAAAGCCCCAGACCGCGCTCGGCCGTCCGCTGCAGAATCGCAATTCCGAGGGCGCCCGACTGTGAGAAGAAACCGACCGGCCCCCGTCCCGGCATCGTCGGGGCCAGTGTCGCGTTCAGGCGCACGTCCGCGTCCGTGTTGGCGATTCCCAGGCAGTTGGGCCCGACGACACGCATCCCGTAGGCCCGCGCGAGCCGCACCAGCTCCTCCTGCCGGCCGCGCCCGTCGTCCCCGATCTCCCCGAACCCGGACGACACGACGATCAAGCCCCGCACGCCCTTGCTCGCGCACTCCTCCACGACCTCGTGGACGGCGTCCGCCCGGACGGCGACGACCGCGAGATCCACATCGTCCGGGATCTCCAGGACCGACGGATACGCGCGGACGCCCGCCACCGCCACCGCCGTCGGATGCACCGGGTACACGGGCCCGCTGAAGTCGCCCGCCAGCAGGTTCCGCAGCACGGTCTGCCCGACGCTGTGCTCCGCCCGGCTCGCCCCGATCACCGCCACCGACCCCGGGAACAGCAGCCGCTGGATCGACCGCGACTCCGCCCGGTGCTCGCGGGCCGTCATCACCTCCAGCGACGTGTCCGTCGGCTCCAGGTCCAGGACGAGCTCGATCACGCCCTCCTCGAACCGCTGCTCCGCCCGGTACCCCGCCTCCCGGAACACCCGCGTCATCCTGCGGTTGTCGGGCAGCACGCTCGCCACGAACCGGCGCACGCCCCGCTCCCGCGCCGCCGCCGCGATGTGCTCCAGCAACACTGGCCCGAGCCCGCGGCCCTGGTGCGCGTCCTCCACCAGGAACGCGACCTCCGCCGTCTCCGGCCGGTCGCCGTCCACCGCCCCCGGCTGATCACCGACGCGGTCATACCGGACGACCGCCACCATCTCCTCACCGATCGTGGCGATCAGCGCGACCCGCCGGTCGTGGTCCACGCCCGTGAAGTGTGCGACATCACGGTCCGACAGGTGCGGGCGCGGCGAAAAGAACCGGTAGTAGATCGACTCCGGGGACAACCGCGCGTAGAAATCGCGCAGAAGCTCCGCGTCATCGGCCCGAATGGGGCGCAGATGCGCCGTCCCGCCGTCGCTGAGGACGACGTCGGCCTCCCATTGATCCGGGTAACGCTCGGTCACGTACCCGAGGGTAGGGCACCGGCTCCCGCCCGCCCGCGGCATGAAAAACAGGCTTCCTCGGTTTCGCTGCGCGTTCGAGACCTAATCGGGGCGCAAGAGCTGTTACGGTCGAGCACACGCTCAGAATTGCCGCTCGCGCGGGCCGTGTTGATCGAGGTGATGACTCCATGACGCGCGTGGTCGTGGTCGGCGATCTCATGACAGACACCGTGGCACGTGCCGCGTTTCCCCTGGCCAAGGGGAGCGACACACCTGCCGCCGTGACGATCCACGGTGGCGGCTCGGGCGCCAACGTGGCCGCCTGGCTCGCCGTGGAGGGGATCGACGTCGCCTTCGTCGGCCGCCGCGGCTCCGACATCGCGGGCCGGAACCGGGACATGGAGCTGATGGGGTACGGCGTCGACGCCCGCCTCGTCATGGACGGGGAGCGTCCCACCGGGACGTGCGTGGTGATGGTCACCCACAAGGGCGACCGGACGCTGCTCTCCGACCCCGGCGCCAACGCCGCGCTCCTCCCCGAGGACATCGAACGGTGCAAGGACCTGTTCACCCAGGGCACCCACCTGCACCTGTCCGGCTACTCGTTGATCAACGAGGGCTCCCGCAAGGCCGCCATCCACACCCTCGACCTCGCCCGCAAGGCGCAGATGTCGGTGTCGGTGGACGGCGGCTCGTCCTCCCCGCTCAAGCGGATGGGCGCCGAGCCCTTCCTGGAGTGGACGCAGGGCGCCCGCCTCCTGGTCGTCAACGCCAAGGAGGCCGAGATCCTCACCGGCCGCGACTCGCCCGAGCAGGCCGCCAAGGTCCTCACCGCCTGGTACCCGCAGGTCGTGATCAAGGCAGGCGCGGACGGCGCGCTCTGGTACACCAACGGCCGTCCCGAGCCGGTCACCGTCGCCGCCGAACCCGTTGAGAAGGTCGCGGACGGCACCGGCGCGGGCGACGCGTTCGTCGCGGGCTTCATCCCGCCGTGGCTGGACGGCAAGCAGCCCGCCGACGCCCTGACCGCCGGCTGCCGCCTGGCCGCCCGTGCCATGCAGCACCTGGGCGCCCGCCCCACCCTCGACGTGGTCGACAACCAGATCAAGTAACCCCCGCGCCGGTTCGCCCTCAACCCAGGACCTTCCAGGAGGGCGACCGGCGCACCAGCATCAACGCGAAGCCCTCACCGGCCGACCGCCCGCCAACGAGCACATTCATCCCCACGCCTCCGACCGCCTCGGTCCCGCATACCCCACGCCGCACGCCCGCTCGATCCCGTCGCCGAGCGCGCTGACCGTCGGTGGAGCTGTAGCGGGCGGACATCTAGACGCTGGAGATACGCGAAAGCCCAGGCAAACGGCGTCGTCGCAACACTTCACGCACACGCGGACGACGAACGTGGCCTCGCCGGTACGGCACCAGACTGCGCCGCGGTTTCCGGATGCTGGCACGTTCCGCGCGGCTGAGCAGGGACTGCATCGCCATCGCGGCCCACGCGGCCGCGAACTGCAAGAACTCGACCTAGCCGCGGTGAACGCGCGTTCGGTGAGCGTCCCGACGCGCATGACGCCGACCAGCGCCGCCGCCAATGAGCGGAACGCCAAGCAGCGCGCGAAGACCCCCTGGACCAGGAGCGGATGATGCACGTCGACGCCGGACACGCCGGTGACGGAGACCCGCCGCCACTCGTGAACGACGCGTCCAACCAGCCGAACGCCCAGCAGCGCGCAAAGACCCCTGGACCAAGAGCGGATGGTGAACGCCAGCACCGGCCACGCCGATGGAGACCGGCCGCTGCTCGTGGGCGACGCGTCCGGCCAACGGAACGCAGAGCGGCGCGCGAAGGCCCCTGAATCAGGAGCGGAGGGTGAACGCTGGTGCCGGACACGCTGGTGATGGAAACCGGGCCGCCACTCTTGGGCGACGCGTCCGGCGAAGGGAGGGAGGTTGAGGGCGGCGGAGCAGCAGGTCAGCCTGTCTGGGCGCCACGGGGGCGCACGGCTGGAGGCCGGGGTCAGGCGAGGGGGGTGTAGGTGCGGACGTCTTCTCTCACTGCGGCCCACAGGCGGTTGAGGGGGTGGCCGGCGTCGTAGCGTTCGAGGTCGGCGCGGCGGACGAAGGCGCCGGTCATCAGTTCCGCCTTGGGCTCCAGGTCGTCGTGGAGCGCGATCGTGCGGAGCGGGACGGCGTCCGGGTCGTCCTGGGCGGCCATTCCGCGGCCGATCGAGCCGGTGACGATCATGCAGCCGCGGACGAAGCCGGAGCGCAGCAGCGACAGGCCGTAGTGCACGTCGTCGATGTCGGCGACCACCGTGAGGCGGTCGCGGAAGCTCGTCCCGTACCAGGTGGCGAGCAGATCGGCGACCAGCCCGGCGGGCGGCACCACCAGGGGCACGCCGGCGAGCCGGCTGGTCTCGACCGGCGTGGACGGCAGCTCGGCCTCCGGCAGGTTGGTCAGCAGCAGCGCCTGGCCCCGGGCGTACTCGATGACCTCGTACTCCTCCAGGCGCAGGTCGCCCTCGGGGGTGCTGACGATGCTGCCGCAGATCAGGTCGACCTGCCGGGTCTCCAGCCGTGACCACAGATCCTTCGTCCGGACGTGGGCGACCTTGAACTCCACCTCGCGCTGCCGGAACTCCTCCGACACCAGGTTCCACGCCCGCGACACGATCGGCAGCGTGAACTCGGTGGTGCCGACGGTCAGCATCCGGCCGAGGCGGCGGCGGCTCCAGTGAATGGACTCCAGCCATTTCTCGAACGTCAGGCGCGCCAGTTCGACCGTGGCCTCCCCCGTCGGTGTGAAGAGGAAGTCCTTGCCGCGCCCCTGGCGGACGGTCAGCACCTCGCCGCACAGCGTCTGGCTGTTGCGGTTGAGCGTATCGAGCTGCTTCTGAACGCTGGACTGCTCGCGCCCCAGAACGCGGGCGGCCCTGAGCGCGGAGCCCGTCTCGTGCACGACCAGCAGCGTCCGCATTTGGTCGAACGTCATATCGAGCAGCCCGGACGGGCAGTCCAGGAGTGCGTCAAGGGTCGGTGACACGGTGAGGGACATTACTATCTGTTCCGCAACCCCCGTCGAAATGGCCGGACGGTCACCCTGACGGGAAATGATGACATTTCCCGCTGAACTTATCTCAAGATGTTCTCTCAAACAACTGGACAGAGTTTTCTAACCTCTAGAACACTTCGTTCGGGCCACCACTCCCTGCCGCCGCCAACCGTCCCATCAAGGGCGGCGGCGCTCCCGGGCGTGCCCCGGCGGTGCCGGCCGCCGGGGCCGCCGCTCGGGTCCCGACTCCCGTTCGCCGCGGCCCTTCTCCGCCGCGGCGCCGGGGCCGGACGCCGGCCCGTGTGCGGGGCCGCGCGCACGGGCCGGCCCGATTCGTCCCGCCCGCGCCCACGGGGGCGCGCGGGCGGCACACCCTCCGCCAGCTCAGTTGGGGGTGGCCAGGGCCAAGGGGAGGGTGGAAGGGGCGCCGGCCTGTCTTAGGAGGCGGGTCGCGACGGTCATCGTCCAGCCGGTTTCTATGCGGTCGTCCACTAGGAGGATGGGGCCTGGGGTGTCGGGGAGG
>NZ_SMKT01000281.1 GCF_004348735.1 Actinomadura sp. KC06 | reverse complement strand
GGCCAGGGCGGGGCCCGGCCTCGCGGTACGCGCTTCGCGCTCACGCTCATGGTCGCGTCCCGGACGCTTACTCCCCGGCTTGGACACGCCCACCGGGCCGCCGGAGGCATACCACTCAAGCACCCGATACGTACCAGCTACGCTCTTGACGGCCCGGAGGTCAAGTTCCTCCTTCGGTGACCGGTATCTCTTGTTTCATGGCCGGACTCGGCCGATCAGGCCACCGGCCATACCGGATTTACTCTGGACAACGCGGACCGTCGCGCGATGTGATGACGGACCGGAATTTTGGCTTACCCCAGGCGGACCCGATGACGGATGTAGTGCTCGACGGCGTCGACAAGGTGTACCCAGGCGGGGTGGTCGCTGTCCGGAATGTCCGCTTGAAGATCAACGACGGCGAGCTGTTCGTCCTGCTCGGCCCGTCCGGCTGCGGCAAGTCCACGATCCTGCGGATGATCGCCGGCCTGGAGGACATCACCGGCGGCGACCTGTGGCTGAACGGGACGGTGGCCAACGACCTGCAGCCGCGCGACCGGAACGTGGCGATGGTCTTCCAGGAGGGCGCCCTCTACCCGCACCGCACGGTCAAGGGCAACATGATGTTCCCCCTGGAGGTCTCTGGGGACGACCGCGCCGAGGCGCACGCGAAGGTCCACGAACTGGCGCGCGCCCTCGGCATCAACTCGATGATCGACCGGCTGCCGCGCACGCTGTCCGGCGGCCAGCGGCAGCGGGCCGCGATCGGGCGGGCGCTGATCCGCGAGCCGTCGCTGTTCCTGATGGACGAGCCGCTGTCCAGCCTCGACGCCGGCCTGCGCACCGAGCTGCGCGTCGAGATCGCCGCCCTCGTGCGCTCCACCGGCACCACCACCGTCTACGTCACCCACGACCAGGTCGAGGCCATGACGATGGCCGACCGGATGGCGGTGCTGCGGGACGGCGTCCTGGAGGACGTCGGTACCCCCGAGCAGATCTACGAGGACCCGGCGACCGTGTTCGTGGCCGCCTTCCTCAGCTCGCCGCCGATCAACCTGCTGCAGGCCACCCTCTGGGCCGTCGAGGGCGAGGGGCTGCTGCTCGACTTCGGCCAGCAGCGGCTGACCATCCCTTGGAACGACCCAAGGGCGTCCTCGCTGATCAGCCATCACGGCCAGGCCGTGACCGTCGGGATCCGGCCGGACACGCTCATGCCCATCGCCCCCGGTTCTCCGGCGGCGTCCGGGACCGTCCTGTCCGGCCAGGTCCGCGCGCTGGAGTTCCACGGCCACGAATGGCTCGCCTACGCCGAGACCGGCATCACCACGGTCGACGCGAACGAGGTGGGACGCCCCGCGGCGCCCGCGTCGTACGAGCCCGAGCGTCCCGGGCTGCTGGACCGGGTCCGGTCCATGCTCGGCAGGCCGTCCCAGACCGAGGAGCCGGTCGAGGAGCACGCCGGCCACCACCGCCGCCGCGCCGACCTGGTCTTCCGCATCGCGCCCGGCGACCGTCCGAACCGCGGCGACCGCATCGCGCTGACCGTCGACTTCGAGCGCGTCCTCTTCTTCGGCGCCGACGGAAAGCGCGTCACGCCCATCCACCGGACGCCGCACGCGAACGCGAAGCCCAGGGAAGTCCGCTCCCACGAGGCCCCTAGGCACCAATGACGCGGCGCAGCCTGCCGATTCCCGCCTCGATCTCCGCAAGCGCAACCGCGCCGTAACCGAAGACGAGCCCCTGAACCGGCGGTCCGGTGACGGTGAACTCCGACAGCGCGAACAGCCCGATCCCCGCGTCGAGCGCCTTCCGGGCGATCGCGGCATCGTCGCGCCGCTCGGCCCCTTCCCTGAGGACGGCGCTCAGGTGCAGCCCGGCCTCTGACGGGACGACGGCCAGCCGGTCGCCGAGCAGCCCGTCCACCAGTTCGGCGACGCGCTCGTGCCGTGCCCGGTACTCACGCCGCGACCTGCGAATATGCCGGACGAGCAGCCCCTCGTCGATGAACCTGGCGAGCGCCGCCTGCGCCGGCAGTTCGGCATGCCAGGACGAGACGTACCGCGCCATGCGGAACGCGCGGTGCAGCGACGGCGGCGCCACGAGGAACCCCAGCCGCAGCACCGGACGCATGATCTTGGAGAAGGTGCCGGTGTAGAGGACGCGGCCGTCCTCGTCCAGGCTCTGCAGCGGCTCGATCGGACGTCCCCCGTACCGGTACTCGGTGTCGTAGTCGTCCTCGACGATCACCACGTCCCGCCGCCGCGCCCAGTCGAGCAGCGCCCTGCGGCGCGGCAGCGACATCGGCATGCCCAGCGGGAACTGATGGGACGGCGTGACGTAGACGGCCCGCGCTTCGTCGGGCAGCCGGTCGACCCGAAGCCCCTCCGCGTCGACCGGCACGCCGAGCACCCGCATCCCCGCCGCCGTGAGCAGGATCCGGACGGGCGGGTAGCCCGGATCCTCCACGGCCACCACGTCCCCCGGCTCCAGCAGCACCCGGACGATCAGATCCATGGCCTGCTGCGTCCCCGACGTGACGACGACGTCCCCGGCGCTCGCCCGCACGGACCGCGAAACCCCCACATGCCTCGCGATCGCCTCACGCAGCCCTTGCAGCCCGGCCGGATCGCCCATGGACGCGGGCTCGTCCAGCGCCGACGACCGCAGCACACCCGACATGATCCGCCGCCACGCCTCGTAGGGGAACAGCCCGACGTCCGGCAGCCCCGCACGGAAATCCCAGGTGATGCCCGGCATCGGCCGAGGCCAGGCGGACAATCCGTCCCACACCTCCCGCGCCCGCAGCGGCGACGCCGACGGCGCACCCCGCGCCGCGGACCCGCCCTCCAGGACGAACGTCCCAGCGCCGACCCGGCTCGTCAGGAAACCCTCAGCGGCGAGCCGGTCATAGGCGACGCCGACCGTGTTCCGGGAGATCTCAAGGCGCCTGGCGAGTTCCCTGGTGGGCGGCAACGCATCGCCCGGCCTCAGTCGACCGTCCAGGATCGCGGAGCGCAGTTGCCGGTAGATCTGCCCCGCGAGGTCTCGCCGCCCCACCAGGCTCACGTGCAGGTCCAACGCTCCCCCGTCCCTAAATCGGCTCAGTCATTCTCCACAATTTTGGACCTGTACCTGGGCCTCTGCGCCTACCTAGCGTGAACCGCATGGACCTGCTGACCGAATTGCTGACCACCGACTTCCGCCCCCTGGACCGCAGGGCGTCCGAGCTCTACCTCTCGACCGTCGCGCAGGTGAAGCCGGATGCGCTCGCCCTGCCCACGCCATGCCCCGACTGGACCCTGCACGGCCTCCTCCGCCACCAGGTCAGCCAGGACGAGGGCTTCGCCGCCGCGTCCCGAGGCGACGGCGCCCGCCTGTCCGCCTGGCGCGGCGGCGACCTGGGCGACGACCCTCACGCCGCGTCCCGGACCTCCGCAGACCTCGTGACCCGTGCCTTCGCGGACCTCGCCCTCGACGCCGAACTCGTCCTGCCCGAGATCCGCGACGGCGGCGCCTTCCCGGCCGCCTTGGCGATCAGCTTCCATTTCGTGGACCTGGTCGTGCACGCATGGGACGTCGCCGCCACCATCAACGTCCCGTGGGAGCCCGCAGAGGACCTCGTCACCGCGTCCCTCAAGGTCGCCGAGATCGTCCCCGACGACAGCCGATCCCCCGGCGAGTCGTTCGCCCCCAAACTGGACTCCCCGCCGGACGCACCCGCCAAAGACCGCCTGCTCACCCTCCTAGGACGCTCCCCGTCATGGCGCTGAGAACCCCCTGGCGGGACGGCTCGTCCAACGCGACAGGCCCTGTCCTCGTCAGCGTCACCGATTTCACCTGCGCGAACCCGCTCGACATGCCAGCGATCTTCCGCGCGGGCATGACCCTGCGCCGATCCTGGCCCGACCTATCGGGCACGATCGGCCTCTGGCTGTGGACCATCCCGTTGCGCCGCAGATGCGGCTCCATCTCGGTCTGGGAGGACGAGACGGCCCTGAACCGCTTCATCGCGTGGCCACCGCACGTCGCGATCATGCGGCGCTTCCGCCACCGCGGGACGATACGCGCCGACACCTGGGAATCAGACCGCTTCGACCCCGCCGAGACCTGGCTCCGCGCCCACCAAATCCTGAATCAAGCAGGAAGGCCCTCACAGAGGGCGCCGCTGTAGAGGCGGATCTTCCACTGGATCTGCTCCTGCCGCACCCGCAGCTCCGCGATCTGCTCCTCCACCCGGCGATCGTGCTCCTGCAGCAGCTCAAGCCGCTCCTGCACCGTCTCGTCCCCGCCACGAACCAGCTCGGAGTAGCGAAGCATCTCGGCGATCGGCATCCCGGTCCCGCGCAGACACCGCAGCATGTCCAGCCACTGCAGGTCGTCATCACTGAACACCCGCCGCCCCGACGCGTTCCGCGCAATACCCGAAAGCAGCCCGATCTTCTCGTAGTAACGCAGCGTGTCAATACTGAAGCCGCTCTTCTCAGCGGTCTCACCCGGAGAGTAGGAACTCACGCCCCCACAATCCCACCTGGAGCCCACTCCAGGTCAACACCACAAACCAGCGAACAACGCTCCCGTTGTTCATGGCCCAACCCGTGAGCCGTCCACACACACCAGCCAACCCAGACCGCATCGGACATTGCTGACGTAGCACGATTCACCAGCCTAAACAGGGTAATGCGGATGCGGATGCGGATACGGACGGGCCAAGCACGAATCTGTTGCCGAAGCCAGCCGAGTGGGCGCACCGAGGCGCACGCGCAACTTTGGCGAAGCGGACGCACCGACCCACGAGCAGCCCATGCGTGACCTGCTGAAACCCGGCGCCGGGTCGTGGGCACGCGAGTCGAGCCTGACGTGGGTTCATCGGGAATGAACCCACGCCGTGAGGCGGCTGGCTGATAGGCAGATCTGACCGACTGCAACGCGCTCGTGGGCTGGCCACACGGTTGATCAAGCATGACCGGCAAGCGCAAGGCCCGTCCGGCCACACCTGAGCTGGCAGCGAGAGGGCGCGCGTGTCGAAGTGTGCGCGACCTGATGGGACCTGGTGGCGACCGGGTTGGCCATGAGTGAGTCCCCCGGATGTGAGCTGATTGGCCAGGAGTCGGTCAGGCGCAGGGCTCGCGAGTGACACCGAGCTGGGCGAGGCGGGCGTAAAGTCCTGCGCGCATGCCCACTGGACTTGATGGGGGCCAGATCCGCCCGGCGCGTGCGGCCCGACTTGTGCGGATCGGCCCGTGCAGCCTGTGCGGCCCGACCCGTGCGGGCCAGCGCGTGCAGATCGGCCCGGCGCATGCGGATCGGCCCGTGCAGATCCGCCCCGTAAGGTCAGCCCGTCCGGGTCGGCCCCCGCGCGTGCGGCCCCGCGCGTGCAGGTCAGCCCATGCAGGTCAGCCCATGCAGGTCAACCTGTGCAGGTCAGCCCGTGCGGGTCAGCCCGTGCGGGCCGGCCCGTGCGGTCAGCCCGACGCGTGCGACCCGGCGCGTGCGGGTCAACGCGTGCGGATCGGCCCAGCGCGTGCGGCCCGGCGCGTGCGGCCCGGCGCGTGCGGCCCGGCGCGTGCGGCCCGACTTGTGCGGATCGGCCCGTGCAGCCTGTGCGGCCCGACCCGTGCGGGTCAGCGCAAGCGGATCGGCCCGCGCGTGCGGATCGGCCCGTGCCGGTCAGCCCGTCGGGGTCAGCCCCGGCGCGTGCGGATCGGCGCGTCCAGGTCAGCGCGCGTGCGGATCGGCCCGGCGCGTGTAGGTCAGCCCCCGTGCGGGTCAGCCCCCGGGCGGTCAGCCCGTCCGGGTCGGCCCGCGCCTGCGGATCGGCCCGTGCAGGTCAGCCCGTGCGGTCAGCCCGACGCGTGCGACCCGGCGCGTGCAGGTCAGCACGTGCAGATCGGCCCGGCGCATGCGGATCGGCCCGTGCAGATCCGCCCCGTAAGGTCAGCCCGTCCGGGTCGGCCCCCGCGCGTGCGGCCCCGCGCGTGCGGATCGGCCCTGCGGGTCGGCCCGTGCGGGTCAGCCCGACGCGTGCGATACGGCGCGTGCGGGTCAGCGCGTCCAGATCGGCCCGGCGCGTGCGGGCTGCTGGATGCAGGCGACCAGGTGCGAGCAGCTGGTGCGAGGCGACCGGTGCGAGGCTGCTCGGTTCGGGCAGGGGTGTGCTGCCCAGCTGGAGGATCCCTGCCGGGCAGCTTTGCGGGGCTGCAAGTTTGCGGGAGCTGCAAGTTGTAGATGGTGGGAATTGGCGGGTGCGCCTTGTGGAGTGGCGGATGGCTATGCGGCCCGGGGACAGGGTGGTAGTCGGCCGGTCGCGGCCATGGTGGCGGGTTGGGTGGCGAGGTGGTGATCTCCGGACCGGTGGGTGGGCGTGTGGCCGGGTTCGGCCCGGCGCATGCGGATCGGCCCGTGCAGATCCGCCCCGTAAGGTCAGCCCGTCCGGGTCGGCCCCCGCGCGTGCGGCCCCGCGCGTGCGGATC